>JAYSRS010000215.1:0-1899 GCA_043720935.1 Saprospiraceae bacterium | reverse complement strand
TGATTGCGTATGAACCAATATGGGCCATCGGAACGGGCTTAACAGCCTCCCCCGAACAAGCGCAAGACATGCACAAAGCGATTCGCAAGTGTATCCAAAAGAAATACGGAAAATCCATAAGTGATTCAGTATCAATACTTTATGGGGGTAGCATGAACGCCGCAAACGCTAAAACGCTCTTGGCACAACCCGATGTTGACGGTGGTTTGATTGGTGGTGCATCGTTGAAAGCGGAGGATTTTGCGACGATAATTAATGCGTATTAAGTAGCTTTTTTAATTAAAAACTTGCGTCAAGTTTGAAACTTGACGCAAATTGTATTTGCAAAAAATTAAAAAAATGCTCAACAAAATTCAAGATTTTTTCAAACGAAAAATACTCCGTGACCCGCAAGCCCGTTGGAATCACCAATACGCCAAAGGTGTGTGGGAAGGATTGAAAAATCCAATTGAATTTGGGCGTCAAAAAGTGTGTAAATCGTTTTTTGACACGCACAAACCCAACGGCAGTTTATTAGAAATAGGTTGCGGTGAAGGTATGTTGATTGAGTACATTTTTGAGGGCAAAGGCTACGGTCAATATCTCGGAATTGATGTATCGGATTTAGCGATTCAGAGTTGTCAAAAACTGAAAAATGAGCGCACAAATTTCATCGTTGCCGACATGGACAATTTGGTTTTGCCCCAAAAATTTGAGGTGATTTTATTCAACGAATCCATTAATTATTCTGCCAATATTCCACGGCTTATATCAAATTGCATCCAAAACATTTTAGCCAAAGACGGTGTTTTTATCATGAGTTTGCATCAGTACAAACACAGTTCGCAACATTGGAAAGAAATACACGAATCGTTGCAAACCATTGATAGTCAACAAGTTAC
Source organism: Saprospiraceae bacterium (assembly GCA_043720935.1). Taxonomy (GTDB): domain Bacteria; phylum Bacteroidota; class Bacteroidia; order Chitinophagales; family Saprospiraceae; genus JAAFJT01. The sequence continues at coordinate 1,018 of JAYSRS010000215.1, read as the reverse complement.
GAATGAAAGAAGCAGCTGGAATATTGAAGTTTTAGAACCGAAATAGAAAAAGGGCCCCCTCAGTCATGCCTTTGGCTTGATGAAGCTAAAAGCATCATATTTTTGAGAATTTAGGAAGAAAAAATGCGTTTTGGCAGCTCAAAGATTTTAATTTTTGCACATTGTGTTTGCTTCATTAGATATATTTTTTAGGAAAATAAGAAAGGAGTAGACCCCTCAATTTTTACCCCGTTTTTGTGGTAATTGAAACGATTTAAAACGTTCCACAATTGAGTAGCGAACACCCAATGCGAGGAGCCTACTCCTTTCTTATTTTCTTAAAAAAATAAAAAAAAATATCCAATTGGGCAGTACGGCGCAGCCGATTTAGGATTAAAATCAAAGTTTTGAATGAGTGCATTACGACGGCAAAGGGTAAATCCCATTGATAAAAATACAACCAAATTATGACGGAAAAAATAAACATAGAAGCCTCTAAAAACGAAGACGCAATGATGATGGCGGTGTCCGCAATCAAATATCAATTGGTCAAAATTTATGAAGGCGGCGGCAAAAAGAAACTCGAAAAAGAGCGAAATCAAGGCAAAATGACGGCCCGTGAACGCATCGCATATCTGCTCGACGATGGCAAACCGCAGCTCGAAATGGGTGCTTTTGCGGGGTATGAAATGTATGAAGAACACGGCGGTTGTCCTGCTGGTGGGGTAGTGGTGGTGATAGGTTACGTGCGTGGGCGGCAGTGCATTGTGGTGGCGAATGATGCGACCGTGAAGGCAGGTGCATGGTTTCCGATAACGGGCAAAAAAAACCTTCGGGCGCAAGAAATAGCGATGGAAAACCGTCTGCCAATCATTTATTTGGTGGATTCGGCGGGTGTTTATTTGCCTTTGCAAGACGAAATTTTTCCCGATAAAGAGCATTTTGGACGCATTTTTCGCAATAATGCCAAGTTAAGCTCGATGGGCGTGCCTCAAATAGCGGCAATCATGGGCAGTTGCGTGGCGGGTGGCGCATACCT
>JAYSRS010000214.1:0-5306 GCA_043720935.1 Saprospiraceae bacterium | reverse complement strand
TATCTATAAATGTGCGAATCCTAACGGATTCGGGCATTAAAAAAAGATGTGGGTAATGGACAGAGTTTTAAACCTCGCCGACGTTGAGCGTTTTTTTTACACATCTTCTTAAACACAAAACATTTAAAGTGGTTTTGAATTCCGACAAAATAACCTAAACAGGGTATTTTTAAGAAACCTCAATTAAATATTGGGAACTAAAAAAAAGCGATTAGCTTTGTCACCCTTTGTGTACAAAGGCAAACGTTTAAAACGGACTTGATAAAAAAGATAAGGCAGTAACTTCTCCTACGCGTCCTATCGGATTTTCATTTTTAAACGAACGGAAAAAATATTTTATAAAACATTTAAAACCAAGCAATTATGGAAAAAATAATTGAAAACGGAGTGTCCCAACACGTTCAAAAACGCCGCAAACAATGGACAACTATCAAAGGAGAAAACGCGTGGACGATGTTCAAAGTGATGGCAGAATTTGTGGACGGCTTTGAAAAACTCAACAGTATTGGCCCTTGTGTATCTATTTTTGGCTCAGCAAGAACCAAACCCGACCATCCAAATTACAAAAAAGCGATTGACGTTGCCCGTCGTTTCAGCGAAGAAGGTTATGGCATCATTACGGGCGGTGGGCCGGGCATCATGGAAGCGGGCAACAAAGGCGCGAAAGTTTATGGTGGCACGTCGGTCGGCTTGAATATTTCGTTGCCTTTTGAGCAACACCACAACCCGTACATTGACCCCGACAAAAGCCTCGACCATCGTTATTTTTTCGTCAGAAAAGTCATGTTTGTCAAGTATGCACAGGCTTTTGTGGTACTGCCAGGCGGTTTTGGCACGATGGACGAGCTGTTTGAGGTCTTGACGCTGATTCAAACGGGCAAAATCACGCGTGTGCCGATTGTGTTGATGGGGTCATCGTTTTGGAATGGTTTGAGCGATTGGCTTAGAAGTGCGATGCTCGAAGCGGAACAAACGGTGAGTGCTAAGGATTTTGACCTGTTCCACATCACCGACGACGTGGAAGACGCGGTCAATTACGTTAATGCGTTCTATTCGGTTGACAAACCTGATAATCGGTTGGCACCGAATTATGAGTTATAAAACAGCCTGCGGCTTGAATAACTTAATGGAATTAGACGTTCAGATTTACAAAATCTTAAATGTTTTGTAAATCTGATACCCCCTCAGTATCTTGCACCTTGAAGCCAATAATTCCGTTAAGTCATTGATAATACACGTCATTTTTCTAAAAAATAGGAGGCTTGCCGAATTTTCTAACAAAGAAAATTCGGCTTTTTTTATGCCCTCTTACAGCGAAATAATTGTCAACGAAAAAGACGACAACCACGCGTTTGACCCAAAAAATGCTTTGCATTGATTTGATAAAAAATCACCTAAAATAAACGACCGACTGAATTTTTACGTTAAAATAATTGGTGTTACGATTAAAAACGTGAAATTTAAGCGACCGTTTTAAATCTAGCGTGTTTTTATAGCTTTTTTCTAGGTTTAACAACTTTCAAAAAGTTGTCAAATCTTAAACATCAAAATCACTAATTGCTTTTATTCAATTGATTATCAATACTTTACGCTATGATAAAAAGAATAACAATTGCCGTTTTACTCGCTTTGCCGTTCATTGCCTTTGGACAAATCAATGACATGGAATTCGGTAAAAACCGCGTTCAGTTTCACCGTTCTTTCGACGACTGGGACGAATATGAAAGCGAAAATTTTGTCGCCTATTGGTATGGCGAAGGCCGTTTTGTAGGGCAAGCGACCGTGCAAATGGCAGAAATGGATTTCGAGGAAATTCAAAAAACGCTCGAATATCGGCTCAACGACAAGATGGAAATCATTGTTTTTACCGACTTGACGGACTTGCACCAGTCTAATATTGGCGGGTCTGAGACGTTTGAAACCAAGACAAATACGGTAAAAGTGGTCGGTGAAAAGATTTTTGTTTACTTCGACGGCGACCACGCGCACCTGCGGCAACAAATCCGCGAAGGTATTGCGACGGTCTTCATAAATGCCATGCTTTTCGGCTCAAATTTGCAAGAAGTGGTGCAAAATGCCATCTCGCTGAACCTGCCCGAATGGTTCAAATTAGGTCTTGTCAGCTATATCGGCAACGAGTGGACAACCGCCGATGATGACCTTCTCCGCGACGTTTTTCAGACCAAAAAGTATAAAAATTTCCACCGTTTTGCCCTCGCCGAGCCGCGTTTGGCGGGCCATGCGTTTTGGTTTTATATTGCCCAACAATTTGGCAAATCGAATGTCAGTAATTTGTTATATTTAACGCGTATCAACCGCAGTTTGGATGATGCCGTGATGTATCTTTTTGGCAATGCCTTCGACCCGACAGCGATTGCCTGCATGGATTTTTATCGAAAACGCTACGAACGCGAAGCCCTCGACATGAAAACAATTGTTTCTAAATCATTGAAAATCAAGAACAAACGCAAGCTGCCAATTCCTCAAATGAAGTTGAGTCCCGACGGCAAACAATTGGCCTACGTTCAAAATGAAATCGGCAAATGGAAGATATACATTCAAGATGTTTCTACTGGAAAAAGGACGCTTTTACTGAGGGGGGGTACACGCAATCCGTTTCAAGCACCCGACTATAATTACCCTCTTTTGGCTTGGAATCCCGACAATCAGCGCATCGCAGTCGTGTATGAACGGCGCGATGTGGTGTATTTATATGAGAAAAATTTGAAGGATAAAAAAGCGGGAAAAGCCAAAACCGTGAAGTTCAATCCTGATGCACAACGGGTCTATTCGATTGATTATTTGAACGCCAAAGACATGATTATTTCGGCTAATGTTCGCGGCTTTTCAGATATTTATATTTTCAATACCTATACAACGATTATGAAACAATTGAGCAACGATCATTGGGACGATTTAGACGCCGTTTCGGTCAATTTACGGGGCAAAAAAGGCATTTTATTTAGCTCAAATAGGCCAAATGAACGTTGGGATAGTGAAAAATTGGACTCTATAAATCCGACAGGAAAGTTCGATTTATTCTACAAAGACCTTGAAGATACGTCAAAAAACTTGGTCAGAATTTCTAATACCATTGACGCTGACGAACGACAACCCGCCGCCGTTGACTCCACTTATTTCAGTTTTTTGAGCGATGAAAGCGGGATTTACAACCGTCAAATGGGCTTTTTAAGGGACATTTTGGTGCGCGTTGATACGGCTTTTTACATCACAAACGAGTATAAAGAACGTGCAGAACTCATTGTAAATCAAGACTCTACGCGAAAATTTTTGGCCACGCAAAAAATAGATTCGGTTCAGATTCGACCGATTTATAAAACAGTCGCTATTGTACGTAACAATTCAAATTCTAATCGAAATATTTTGCAACAAAGCACCGCCCCACGCGTCGGAAAGGTTGCCGAAGTGATTTATACTGAGGGGGTGCCAAAAATTTCGGTGAAGACTTTACAGCCCGATTCCGTCAAAGATGTGTCGTTTACCAATTATTGGATGTGGAAAAAACGCCGTGCCACCATCGGTTTGTCGCGTAAAAAACCAAGCGACAACGTGATGAAACCCTTTGATAATCAAATAGTTACGCAGCAAAATGCGCAGCAAAATGCGCAGCAAAATGCGCAAGGCAATTCAACGAATGTAACGCCGTCGGTTGCTGAATCAAAGCCTGATTCTACACCTAAGAAAAAGAAAGTTGATATAGATAATTACGTTTTTCAAAGCGAATTTGACAACGACGAAAAGCCTAAAACAACGGAAATAACGACCGCCGCACCGAAGCCAGTTGTCGAATCAACGCCGACTGAACAGCCGCGACCGTTTCCTTCGGCGGCAGAGGCAGCTGCGGCCATTAATATTAAAAATATTCATAAATTCAGACCCGCACGGATAACCCCGTATCGCTTAAAATTTCGGTCAGACGACTACACAACGCGGATGGATAACAGCCTACTTTTCGGTGGCCTCAACAGCTACGCGGGAACGCAACAGGAAACTTTTTCGACGCCGCCCGTCGGAATTTTGATGAAAGGCGTTTTTAAAGATTTGTTAGAAGATTATCAGCTCGAAGCGGGTGTACGCTTTCCAATAACTTTTAATGGGTACGAAGCATTTGCTATTTTTGACAACCGAAAACACCGTTTAGACAAGCGTTTTGCCTTGTACAACCGCTCAATCAAGACGACTGACAACGCAAGTGCGATTCTCGACACCCGCCGTACCCGCTCGCAAACGACGCTCGGACAATACGAATTGCGCTACCCTTTTGACCAATTTCAGCGCATTCAAGTGTCGGCAACGCTACGGAGTGACCGCTACTCGGCTTTGGCGACCGACTCCGTCACATTACGAACACCTATCATAAAAGAACAACGCATCGGCGCACGGATTGAATGGGTTTTTGACAATGCAATTGACATTGATTTGAACATCAAAAACGGCACACGCGCTAAAGTTTGGGTAGATTGGGTAAAGCGTTTTGAGTTGGATTTTATTGACAATCCGACCTTCAAATTCAATAACGGCTTTATGGGTGTTATCGGTTTCGACGCTCGGCACTATGAACGCGTCTTCAAACACGCCGTTTTGGCCGTTCGGGCAGCAGGTGCAACGAGTTTTGGTGAGCAAAAAACGCTCTATATTTTAGGCGGCGTTGACAATCAATTGTTGGCCAATTTCAACAACGAAGTGACGATTCCTGCGGATGATTACGCCTTTCAAACCCTCGCGGCAAATATGCGTGGATTTGAGCGCAACATCCGTAATGGCACAAGTAACATCTTGATAAATACAGAATTACGCATACCTATTTTTAAATACTTGTCACAAAAACCACTGACGTCTAACTTTCTTAAAAATTTCCAACTCGTCGCCTTTTTGGATGCGGGAACGGCTTGGCACGGCAACAACCCGTTCAACCGCAACAACCCTTTGAATACGGTCGTTTTGCCACGCGATAACAATCCGTTGACACCCGTTATTTTGACTGTTAATTATTTCAAAGACCCGATTGTGGCGAGTTACGGTACTGGTTTACGAATGCTGTTGTTTGGCTATATGTTACGCGCCGATTATGGTTGGGGCATAGAGACGCGGCAGATTCAAAAACCGATGCTGCATATTGCATTAGGGACAGATTTTTAAGTAACTTAAAATAAATAATCATGCACAAGTATATAGTTGTCAATCGGTTAGGAACGTTGAAAAAATAAAAGCGCATTTTACGGGCTGTTTCTCGCTTCGCTCGAAAGACGCCCTTTAAAGGTTTTTTCTAGGAGGCAGCTTGTTTT
>JAYSRS010000213.1:0-16021 GCA_043720935.1 Saprospiraceae bacterium | reverse complement strand
AAGCTGCCTCCGATAGATTTTCTCCACGCACGCCTTTTTCGCGCAGCGAAAAACAGTGTGTATGAAAATACGCTTTTATTTATTTCGCATTCCTTAGGCATTTTTTTTAACGAATCTTTTGCTAGAAAAGCAAGAGTTTCTACTTTGCACGGCGATATTTTTTTTCAAGCAATCGAGTGGCTTTAAAATGCCCTTTCGCATTCATCCGTAAAATTCAATCTCTTTAAAAAAAACATAAAAAAATCGGTATGAGGTTACATCGACTTTTACTTATTCTCCTAATGGCAACGCCATTTGCGCTTGCGGCGCAGGACATTCACTTTACGCAATTCACCTACGCACCCCTTTCGGTGAGTCCCGCGCAGACGGGCTTGTTTGAAGGCACTTACCGCATCGGCGGCCTCTACCGTAGTCAATGGAACTCGGGCGTTAAAAATGGGTATCAGACCCCTGTTTTGTACGTGGATTTGCCCATCAAAGGCTTTCGGAAGCAAGATTGGGTCGGCCTAGGCGTTAACTTCGCACGGGATGCAGCGGGTTTAGCGGCGCTTACGAACACGGGCATCGGCATAAACGCCGCGTATCATATCGGTATGGACGCCAAAGGACAAAACGTTTTGTCCATCGGTGCGTCGTTTGGCTTTATGCAACGCACGGTTAACCGCGACCAACTCGTTTTCCAAGACCAACTTCAATCGGGTACGACTAGCCGCGACTTGACAAACATTGATACGAAAGGCACTGCCTACCGTGACATCAACGTTGGCGCGAACTTTCGCAGCAAAATTAGCAAGACTTCAACTTTAAATATCGGAATGTCTTACGAACACGTCAACGCACCAAAATACAATTTGGTGACGCCAACGGCGGCTAAATTGCCAGGACGTTTCAATTTCTATGGTACTTATGAATCTATGGTGTCAAAACGGTTTATGATTGCCCCTGCTTTCATCCTCCGCACGGCAAGTGGTGAAACCGAAACAATGCTTCACGCAGTAGGCGGTTTGAAACTTGACCCTAAGAAAAATGTTATGATTCGCGGCGGCCTCGGCTATCGTTTTGGCGACGCTTTGCAACTCTTGGCGGGTGTTGATTTTGGTGATATTCGCGTTGGGGCATCTTACGACTACACCACTTCGACTTTGCGCGCAAACACGAAGGCACAAGATGGTTTTGAGGTAGCTGTGTCTTACATCGGTAAGATTTTCAAGCGGCCAAATCCGCCTGCTGCGATTTTGTGTCCGAAATATTAATGCTCGAATAACGTTAAAAATCATAAAAACGTCGGCGAGGTTTTGAACCTTGCCGACGTTGAATTAAAAAATACCTTTTCTGAAAATGAAAATTAAAAATATCATCCTAACGGCATTTATACTGAGGGGCCTCGCGCCGATGGTCGCCGATGCACAACCGCTCAATGCGAGCCGCCCTGAATATATGTTGCAAGTGGCGGACGAAAAATTGGAGGCTAAAGATTACGTCAATGCGCTTGATTTTTACACCAAATACTACGAAGCAACGAAAGACCGAAGTGTTTTGTACAAAATCGGTTTGGCAGACATGGCGATTAAAGATTATGCGAAAGCAGAATCTAATTTTTCGCGCAGCTTGCAACGCTCTAAAAACTCGTCGGCGGAAGTCAACGAAGATGCCCGTTTGTATTTAGGCATGGTGCAAAAAATGAACGAAAAGTACGACGAAGCCGTCGTAACTTTGGAAGAATACATCAAGGAATCAAAAGACGCGGCGAAAATAGCCCGCGCAAAAAGTGAACTTGAAGGGGCTAAAATGGCGATGCGTTTGAAGGAAAATCCTAAGCTATTGCTTGAAAATTTAGGCTCAAAAGTCAATACGCCAAACAGCGAATACTCCCCCTCAGTATCGGGCGGTGAGTTGTACTTTGCAGCCCTTCGGGATGGCAAAATCACGTTAATTGACGGCAAAGAAGGCGATTATTACGCTAAAATCTACAAAACAAGCGTCAATGCCAAAGGTGAATTCGACAAAGCAGAAGCGATTGGCGGTGAAGTCAACCGCATCGGTTCGCACCAAGGCAACGTCAGTTTTTCACCCGATGGTCAAACGATGTATTTCTCTCGTTTTGTATTGAGTGGCAACGAAATCGGTGAATCCACCATTTTTTATTCGGCAAAACAAGGCGATGGTTCTTGGGGTGCGGCTAAGGAAGTGAGTGGTATCAACGGCAAATGGCAAGCAAAACACCCTGCAATTGGTGAATTGTACGGCAAACCTGTGATGTTTTTCACGTCAAACATGGAAAGCACGAAGGGTGGTTTTGATATTTTTTACGCCAATAAATTAGGGGAAGGCGAATTTGCAAACCCTGTAAATTTGGGCGATATTATCAATACAGCAGGGGACGACGAAACACCTTTTTACCAAAACGGTAAATTGTATTTCAGTTCAAATGGTCATCCAACGATTGGTGGTGCGGATATTTTCTCCGCATCGTGGAACGGTGCATCGTGGACGAAGCCCGAAAACATGGGCAAAGGCTACAATTCTTCCGCAAATGACCAATATTTTTCAATGGATGCCAACGGAACAGCGTTTTTCACGTCGAACCGCAAAGGCGGTCGCTCGTTGAAAAGCAGCACTTGTTGCGAAGATATTTATGTTGTGAAACAAGAGCCTGTTATTATTGACCTCATTGTGGACGCCTTCGACCCTAAAAAACAACCAATGAAAGGTTTGACCTACCAGTTCTTGGACTTGTCAACAAAGGGTTTAGGCGACTCAAAAACGGCAGACACTTATACGTCGGCTTTGACGCGGAAGCATCAATATTCAGTGATTGTTTCAAAAGCGGGTTATTATAGCGATACAATTACGTTTAATACGACTGATATTACAAAAACAACAACCATTAAAAAAACGGCTAATATGCGCCCCTTGCCTATCATCGCGGCAAACTTGGAAGCAAAAGCTGAAGATAGCAATGGCAAGCCGTTGACGGGCGTCAATTTTACATTGACAGAATTGTCGGGTAACAAATCAGATGTACGTGTTTTAGATGTGTATCGTGCTGGTTTACCGTTGAATAAGTCGTTCCGCCTCATCGCTAACAAAGCGGGTTTCACGGCGGATACGGTGACTTTCAACACCAATAACATTACAGAAACAACGACGATTGAAAAATTATTGAAGTTGAAAGTGAAAATTATTACGGTAACGACGACGACAAAAATTGCCTTAAACAATATTTTTTATAAATTGGATAAGTTTGAAGCAAACGATGCCCACATGCAAAACTTTGCAGAAGCGCAAAAATCGCTTGATTACTTGTACGATATTATGGTAAAGTACCCTACGTTGGTGATTGAATTGGGTTCTCATACGGATGCCCGTGGTTCGGATGCGTATAACATGGTACTTTCACAAAAACGTGCGGATGGTGCAAAAGCCTATTTGATTGGAAAAGGTGTTGGTACAGAACGCATCGTGGCAAAGGGTTTTGGTGAAACGCAATTGGTAAACCGCTGCGCAAACGGCGTAAAATGCGATGACGAAGAACATTTGCAAAATCGCCGTACTGAGTTCAGGATTATCAGTGGCCCAACGAGCATTGAGATTTCAGAGCAACAACCTGCGGTTAAAAACTAAGAAAAATATGATTTAATAAATATAAATCCTGCATGGTGTAAAAGCCATGCAGGATTTTTTTATGTGCCTATACACGCTAATTATAGCCATTTTCAAGGAAAATTCTAGTTTTTAGTCATTTTTCTCTTTAAAAACCACTTCAACGTTGTTGTCTTTCAGATAATTTCTCAAACTGCCAAGATTCATTCTATCCCGCCTTTCATCTACATTTTGAATATCTTCGACGGGGTATAATTCTAATTTTTCCTTTTTTTTATTCCAAACTAGCTGCGTACCGTAGAGTTGAGGCCGTTTGTTCCCCATTCTAATTCTATCAATCATGTATGGTAAATTCGTTCTGTCTAATTCTCTATCAGCAACCGCTTTTTGCATAATCGGCAAGTACAATTCTTGTTTTTCAAGCGGCGCGTGTTGAATAACCATGAAAACAACATCGGACAACTCAGTTCCAACAAGCCGTTTTCCTACGTAGCCGTAATTTTTGATGAGGTTTTCGACGATTGCCAAATTTTCATTGTCCAAGGCCGTTTGTTTTTTCCAAGCTTCAGAATTTGCGCCTTGCGAAGCCAAATTCGTATCTTTTCGATACATTTGGTCATTTTTATCCACTTTTTTCAAAGTGTCAATTAATCCATGATTATACCTTGCAAAAATAGAATCACAATCTCGACACACTTGCCGCCATTGTTTAGGATATTTTTTTATAAATCCCGTGTACGTGTAAGAAGGTTGTTTACAAGACGTTTCACATTCATAAATTGGGTCATACGCGAGTGCTTTGTAAACGAATCTCATTATTGTATCAATCGGTGCATTCAGATAATCATAAGCAATAAAAATATTATGCTTATGGTCTGAACCAGCTTCAATAGAGTCCTGAAAGAACGACGCTCTCAACAGGATAAGGTATTTGTTATAAGTCGCTGAATCCACTTTTGCGGACGGCGGCGGAATGAAATAATTTTGACCAAGAACTTTAAAACTCACGGCAATAAATAAGATCAAACTAATACTTTTCTTCATTTTTTCAAGCATTTTTGTTAGATGAAATAATTTTTTCTATAAACATAACACTTGAAACGCACCAACTACCCCCCTCAGTATAAAACGCGTTTTTTAACATTTTCAAGTTGAAAATGCTAAAAAACTAAATAAACCTAGTAAAAAATCTAAGTGTCCTCGGTTAACTCCGTGTTGAAATCAAACGTTCGGCGAACTTTAAAAATTCCCCAAACATGCGGCTCAAAAACCTCTGTGTTCTCTGTGAACTCTGTGTGAACTAACAAAAAACCACCATTTTCTCAAAGAGAAATGGTGGCTCACCGAAAAAACAAACTATGAGAAAACTTCGAGTGTAGCAATACACAACCACATAATCAGTCGCCGAGTGGCAACAATTACGAGTTATTGATTGAATAATGCTTAACGTGAAGAAAAAACCAATGAGAATGGGAAATACCCAATTTTAGATGTTAGAAATAAGCTGCAAATCATTGAAAATCAACGAATTACGCTTTAACTTTTAGCATCTAAAATTGGAGATTTTACCGCTTAGAAATGAATTTCAAATAAGATGCACCCTTTCATTTAGCCTACTATTGATAACTTATGACCTCTTGAAATTTGAAATCTGACATTTGAAGTCCCTTCTAGTACCCTTGCATCGTGAGTGAAGCGTCGAGTGCTTGCTCGATTTTGAACAGCAGGTCGCGTGTAGGTACGACTTTTCCCGCTTCAATTTTTTCGACGTCTAATTTGGTTAAGCCGACTTTATTAGCCAAATCTTTTTGGCTAATGTGGCGTTCAAGACGGGCGAGTTTGACTTGTTCGCTGATGTGGAACAGTATCATTTCGCTAGGCTGCGGTGTTCTGGTCTCGGCACTTGACGGAGACGTTGGGCCGTAGTGGAGAAAACTCGCCAAAAGAACGAGTAGAACTCCTGTTAATAAGAATTTGGACATAGCACGGTTGTTTTTTGCTGTGTAGTGATAATAGTTTTAAAAGTGGAATGTGTGTAGATTTTAAGGAATTAACAAATCAAAAAAACGCCAAATGCTCTAAGCAACTACCTGACAATCAAGCCGTTATCTTTTGAAATCTGAAATTTTTAAACCTGAAACCCCTCTTATAAATCGTCTAATTTATAGAGTTCATATTTTTCGATAATACCAATCAATTTTTTATCATAGGTTGGGTCAGTGGCGTAACCAAATTCACGCAATTTCAAGGCCCACAATTTATAATTCTTACCATATTTTAGCAAGCCTTTGTAACGGTCTTGTTTGACTAAAAACTCGCTATGTGCGCGCCACGAACCATCTTGAGTGCCATAAATTCTGAAAAAATCTTTATGGTGGTCGTCTGTATGATTGCTACAATGCCCTTTTGGACAAGTCTTTGAAAAACATTTTATGCCAAAATGATTATTGTGGCGTACCGCCAAAACACTCGTTCCAGAACGACTTTCGATAATTGCTTGAGCCATTGTGATACTTGCAGGGATGCCGAATTTATCCATTTCGGCAATAGAAGCACGAGAAAAATTTTCAATATATGCCTTCACATTTGGTGCTTTCAGTTCGTGAACTGCGGCAGGTGCGAGGTCGAATGAGACGCTGTTGCCAAGTGCGGCGGTCGTGTTGTCAGCGCGTTGCTTCTGTTTGTCATTACGCGTTTTCTCCTTTGTATTACTACTTCCTGCTGCAAATATAACCGCTTTCTCGGAAAATGCAACAGGTTCATAAAAAATTGCAAACATAATTATTCCAAGAATACAAATTTTTGCTAATGTCAGACCGCCAAATTTGCTAAATCCACCATACGTCCAACGGTCAAGTTGGTGCTGAATAGCGGCTTGCCAAATCTGCATACCTCTCAGTATGCGTTGGCTTTTTTCGGCAAAACTTTCGAGCGGAATGCTCGCCGAGTCGTGCGAAAATTCATGACGGGCAACGTCCATCGTTTGTCCTTTTTTGGCGATTACGCGCATTGTGCCGTTTGAGCCATGTGTTTGTAGTGCATCAAATTCTTTCATTTTATCGTTCGTTTTAAAAAAGGTTTTGTACATTTATACTTAATTTTCCTACGTTTTTGTGTTGCTTTGTTGGATGATTTTGAAATTTAAAACAAATTTAGTGTTTTTGTGTCAAACAAAACAAATTGTTTAACATATTTTTTTAAATATTTTTTAAACATATGTAATTTAAACATATTTTTACAACAAAACAATGACACCGAAAATAGCGTGTTTGAGCCATTTTAAGTGCCAAACCTCTATAAAACGAACGATTTTTCCAAGTTTATTCCGTCATATTCTACTATTTCAAGCCTTTAAAAATGTGGCACAACATTAAGGCCACGTTACCAAACAATAAAAAATCTATTTGAGTTTGGCACAACATTAAGGCCGCGTTACTAAACAATAAAAAATCTATTTGAGTGTAGCACAACCTTAAAGTTGCCCTACCATATTATATCACTTCTAAAACTATCAAAAAAAATTATGGGTGAATTCAGCTTCAACATCGTCAACCAACAGTTTCGCGCCATTTTCAGTTCCTTAGAAAAAAATGGGCAGATTCGCGGTAAATCAGACATCGCTGAAAAATTAGGCACGTACAATCACGTCATTAATTCGATACTGAAAGGTGAGCGCAATCTGACGGTCGAACAAATGAGTAAAATGATGGATTTGTACAGCCTTCGAGCGGATTATCTTTTCGGTATTTCCGACGAGATGTTTCTCGATAGTGTAGCCACGCTTGCCAATGCTGAACGCCTTTTAGCAGGTCGCCAAAACATCACTCTTGTACCCGACCGCGCGCTTGCAGGTTACGCGACGGCTTTGGATACCCCTCAGTATTTGGCCGATTTTCCCAAATTTTCGCTGCCCAATATGGAAGGCAATTTGTTGGCTTTTGAAATCAGCGGCAATTCAATGGAGCCGACAATTACGCATGGCGATACAATTGTATGTGAAGCCTTAGAGCGCGGTGAGCCGATTCGAGACAATCAAATTTACGTTATCGTCACCGACGTCGTGGTCGCCAAACGGGTGCAACAAATCAAAGAGGCCAATCAATTGCAAGGCTTTCAACTCTTGTCTGACAATGTTTTTTTCAAGCCTTACACCGTTTCTAAGGATGAAGTGCGGCAGATTCTCCGTGTAAAATGTCGCTTGACGGCTCATGCCATTCAATAAAATCCGCACAATATGGCAATCCTTCTCGAAACGCCGCGCCTTCTCCTACGCGAGTACGTACCCGAAGACGCGCCCGACTTACTGCGCTTGAACAGCGACGCCAATCTCATGCGTTTGGCGATGAAAAAACCGATTGAATCCTTGGCAGAAGCTCTTGCTCAAATTACCGTTTTTCAGCAACAATATGCTGAAAAGGGCTACGGTCGTTGGGCTGTGTTGCTTAAAAATACGGGTGAACACGTCGGCTATTGTGGCCTAAAATACCGCAATGCAGCCGCTGACCCACGCCGTGATTTTACAGATATTGGCTATCGTTTTGAGCGGAAACATTGGAAAAGTGGTTTTGCAACCGAGGCGGCACGGGCTTGTCTTGAATTTGGTTTTGAGCAGCTCAATCTACAACGCATCGTCGGTTGCGCGCCTGTGGAAAACAAGGCGTCTATTCGCGTTTTGGAGCGGATTGGCCTGCGTTTTCATAGTAATTTTTTGCTGGAAGATACCCCCTCAGTATGGTATCAGTTGTGGCGAAAAGACTATGTACAGGCGACTTCAGGCGACTGACTTATGCGAATCAGGCGACTGAAGTCGCCTGTACGTTTAAAAAAAAAGTTGAAAATGTTTTGCGAAATTATAAAATTGTTTTAAATTGCATCATTTTTGTTTCAGATTAAATTAAATTTAAAAACAAATGTATTCAAAAGAAGAACAACGACGCCTGTATGACGTATCGAAACGGCTTTTGAGCCAAGACGTCATTGCGAGGAACGAAGCAACTGAGGGGGTCTCTCAAGCCGACGCTAAGACATTAGTAGCAGATGTATCTGCCGTTTTACGCTACAATGAATGGCGGTATTACATCATGGACGAACCACAACTATCTGATTTTGAATATGATACGTTGTACAAAAAACTGGAATGGCTTGAAGACCATTTTCCAGAACTCCAAGCCGCCGACTCGCCGACGATGCGCGTTGGGTCGGATATTGCCGAAACATTGGATACTGTGCCGCATTTGACGCCGATGTTGTCCCTCGAAAACTCGTACAACGCTGAGGATTTGATGGATTTTGATGCTCAAATTAGAAAATTGGCGAAGTTGAGCGAAGACGACCCGATTGAATACGTCGTTGAACCTAAGTTTGACGGTGGCACGATTGCCCTTGTCTATGAAAATGATGTTTTGGTGCGCGCCGCAACGCGGGGCAATGGCACGATGGGCGAAGAGATGACGCACAACGCCAAGGTTATGCGCTCGATTCCCCTACGCGCGGAGTTTTCAAAATACGGGATTTCAAAAGTGGAATTGCGCGGCGAAGCATTGATTAAAAAAGATACATTTGATAAAATTAATAAGCAACGAGAGGTTGACGGGCAGCCGCTTTTTGCCAATCCGAGAAATGCCGCAACGGGCGGTTTGAGGACAAAGGACTCCAAAGAAACCAAGGCACGGGGCTTGGAAGCCTTCATTTATCAACTCGGTTATGCCGAAAGTGTGCATAATGTAGATAAAAATGCCGAAAATACTGAGGGGCCTCAAAGTGGTCAAGAATTGGTGGAAAAACTGTTCAAAACCCACCATGAAAGCATTGAACTCCTAGGCAGTTTGGGGTTTAAAGTGCCAAAAATGGGCGAAGAAACGAAGGTTTGCACCAATATTGCCGAAGTCATTGCCCATTGCAACGACTGGCAAGAACGCCGTGACAGCTACGATTATGAGATTGACGGCATCGTCGTAAAGGTTAATTCGTTGGCCATTCAAGCGCAATGTGGCTACACGTCGCACCATCCGCGTTGGGCCGTTGCCTTCAAATTCAAGGCAAAACAAGCCACGACTCGACTGCAAGGCGTTGACTTTCAAGTCGGAAAAATTGGGACATTGACGCCAGTTGCGCGGCTTCAACCCGTCGCTTTAGCGGGTGTGATGGTGTCAAATGTGTCGCTTCATAATGAAGATTTTATTAATTCAAAAGACCTACGGATTGGCGACCAAGTGCTTGTAGAACGGGCGGGTGATGTGATTCCGTACATCGTTAAATCGTTTCCAGAACTGCGCGACGGCTCGGAAATTCCTGTTAAATATCCTGAATTTTGTCCATTTGATGCCTCTAAATCCGTCAAACTCGTGCGCGAGGAAGGCGAGGCGGCGTACCGTTGCCCGACCTGTACGTGTGGGCGGCAGGATTATCAAAAAATTGTCTATCATGCCTCAAAAGACGCGATGGACATTGAAGGTTTGTCGAAAGCGACGATTGAACGGTTGATGAGTGAAGGCATGGTCAAATCAATGGCGGATTTGTATCAGCTTGATTACGCTAAAATCTCAAAATTGGAGGGCTTTGGCACACGGTCGGCGGAAAAGTTGGAAAAAGCAATTGAAAAAGCCAAACAAAATCCGATTCATCGGCTTTTGGCCAGTTTGACGGTGCATCATTTGGGCCGTCGAGCATCAAAATTGTTGGCCGCCGAAGTCGAATCGGTCTTTGATTTGGCCAATTATGATGTCGAAAAACTGACGATGGTGCGTGAAATTGGCCCCGTTTTGGCCGAAAACGTGGTGGCTTTTTTCAGCGATGAAAAGAACATTGCGCTCCTCCGCGAGATGGAATCTTTGGGTGTCAACATGAAACAGACCGCCGAAGACCGTAAAAATCAGCCAAATACTGAGGGGGTACTTTATGGAAAAACCATCTTGTTTACGGGTGCTTTGACGCAATTTACTAGGGAAACGGCGGAAAAAGCGGCCTCTGCGGCAGGGGCGAGCTTGGCCTCGGGCGTGTCGAAACACTTGAATATTTTGGTCGTCGGCGAAAAAGCAGGCTCAAAATTGAAGAAAGCACAAGCCTTGGGAACGGTGGAAATTTTGACAGAAACGGAATTTTTGAATTTGGTATCGGGCAGCTAATTTTGGCAATCCCAACGTCGTCGAGGTTTCAAACCCTGTCCATTACCAATATCTTTTTGAACAGAGTATTTACGTTTTTTTACCTCAAATAGCCCATAAAAGAATATCGTCATTGCGAGGCACGAAGCAATCTACAAGGATTTTAGCAGACAATTAATCAAGGCAAACTGCTTTTTTTAGATTTTTGCCCATATTGTCAATCTACTTTGGTTCTCGCAATGACAATAGAGTGCTAAAACCTTGACAGATTGCTTCGTGCCTCGCAATGACAAGTCATTTTTGTTTGACTTTGTAGATAAAAAAACATGTAAGTAGTCTGTCCAAAAAGATGTGGGTAATGGACAGGGTTAAAAACCTCGACGACGTTCTAATAAATCATAAAAATATTTTAATTTTGTAAATTAAATTTCTTTTTTGTGAATTTTTTATACATTTGCTCACCATTAGAAAAGGTAAACAAACATTATGGTCATTATTACAAGAAAAACCATACAAAACTATGGAATAACGCATACAAACGCCATTGATGCACTCAATTCGTGGTATATGCGTACAAAATTAGCGGATTGGTCAGATTTTAATGACCTTCGGCAAGATTTTCCAAACTGCGATTTCGTAGGCAATGACCGTTTTGTGTTCAATATCAAGGGCAATCGGTATCGGCTTATTGCCATTATTCATTTTGACATTAGAACCATTTATATTCGTTTTATCGGCACACACGCCGAATACGATAAGATTTCAGACATTGAAGATATTTAAAATAGCCACACCATGACGGAAAAAAATTATCAACATACACTTGATGCCATTGAAACCTATCTTCAAAAAGGCTCAATTCTTCTTTCAAAGGAAGAAAAAAAAGAATTATTGAGGCTCTCGTTGGTTGCAGAAGCCTACGAACAAACGGTTTATCCGATGCCCATACCTTCAAAAACTATTGTTGGCATGATACAAATAAAAATGTTTGAGCGTCAACTCAAACAAAAAGATTTGGCTTTGCTGCTCAATGTATCGGAAACAACACTTTCTGAAATCATGAACGGAAAACGTAAAATCAACCTGTCGCTTGCTCAACAACTTTATCAAAAATTGAATATTTCAGCCGATTTTATTTTGCAAAATGCTTAATTTTAACCCAAAAGCCTTTTAAAATCCTCTTTTTTATGCCTCGAAATCGGTATCTGCGTGTGGTCTTCCAAAACGAGGGAAGACGTGCCTACCGAAAGGCTTGCAGCGATTGTTGTTTTTTTCATTGCTTTTAATTTTGAAACAAATGTCAAGCGTTGCTGTCGGTGTATTGTTTCAAAATGTGAATTTGGTCGTTTTCGATGTGAAAATGGGTCAAAATACTGAGGGGGTGCTTTTTACGCGCACTTCGCTAAATTTTCTAATACTTCAACCGCCTTCTCCCCTTGATTTGTCGGAACAAAAATATGGTCATGATAATAACCCGCCACGACGTTGCAACTGATATTGTGTTGCGCCAAAGCGTTAGAAAAAGCCGCCGTCAAACCAACGGCTTCTAAGGCAGAATGAACACTTAACGTTATCCAAGAAAACGTAGAATTATACGTATAGCCTTGATTATCAGCGTATTCTCTAAGGCAAACGAGCGTCGTGCCTTCTTTTTCTTTGAAAAAAAACAGACAATTGGTCCCGTCAATATCGTTTGTTTTTAACGTACAAAAAACGTATTCACCTTTATTTAGGTAAGGTTTCATGCTGCTTATCAGCACATCAAGGTTGGTTTCACCGTTCATTTTATTCTGTTTTTTATTAAGTAGCGCGACCTTAAAGTCGCGCCACATTCACATTTTGTAATGAAAAAAGGCACGACTTCGTATGAAATCGCGCCTTTTTGAAGTGATAAGTCGTTGCTGAATTATGCCGCCATTTATTTACAAACAATTGATTATCAATATCTTGTAAAACTCATAACTCATCTCTTATAACTCATAACTACTTAATCAATATGCTTTGGCAAACAAAACGCGGCGTTTCGACGGTTTGCCTGTCAAAATACAGACGCCATCTTCGTCAACGGAATCAAGTGGAATGCAACGAATTGTTGCACCTGTCAAGTCCTTGATTTTATCGGCTGTTTCTGTTGTGTCGTCCCAATGTGCGTAGATAAAACCGCCTTTGGTGTTCAATATCTGCTCAAATTCGGCCATTGTGTCCGCATTTGATGTCATTTCGGTACGGAACGCCACAGCACGGTCAAACAAGTTTTGTTGAATCTCGTCCAACAAATTTTTGATGGTCAAGCCGACCCCCTCAGTTGCTTCGTCCCTCGCAATGACGACGGACATTTTTTCCTTCGTATCGCGTCGAGCGACCTCCACTTTGCCAACCGCCAAATCGCGTGCGCCAATGCCGATGCGGACGGGAATACCGACCATTTCGTACTCTGCGAACTTAAATCCAGGGCGTTTGGTATCGTCGTTGTCAATTTTTACGCGGATGCCAAGTGCTTTCAATTCTTTAGCAATTTTGTCTGCGGCCTCACTGATTTCAGGCGAAGGCTTTGGAATTGGCACAATAACGACTTGAATCGGCGCAAGTTTTGGCGGCAACACCAAGCCTTCATCGTCGGAATGCGTCATAATCAAGCCGCCAATCAAGCGCGTAGAAGCTCCCCACGAGGTGGCCCAAACGAGTTCTTGTTTGTTCTCTTTGGTCAAAAACTTCACGTCAAAAGCTTTCGCAAAATTTTGTCCCAAAAAATGCGATGTACCCGATTGCAACGCTTTGCCATCTTGCATCAACGCCTCAATTGTATAAGTATCTTCCGCACCCGCAAAGCGTTCGTGAGGTGGTTTGTAACCTTTCACAACGGGCATCGCCATCCAATTTTCGGCAAAATCGGCGTAAACTTCCAACATTTGACGCGCTTCGGCCACTGCTTCTTCCGAAGACGCATGAGCCGTGTGGCCTTCTTGCCACAGGAATTCAGCCGTGCGGAGAAAAGGCCGCGTCCGCATTTCCCATCTAACAACGTTCGCCCATTGGTTATACAACAACGGCAAATCGCGGTAAGAGTTAATCCATGTGCGGTAGGTGTCCCAAATAATTGTTTCAGAAGTTGGGCGAATAATGAGTTCTTCCTCCAATTTTGCATCGGGGTCAGGAATCAATTTTCCTTTGTTATTTGGGTCGAGTTTCAAGCGATAATGCGTGACAATCGCGCATTCCTTCGCAAAACCTTCGGCGTGTTCTTCTTCTTTTTCCAAAAAGCTTTTTGGTAGAAATAGGGGAAAATAAACATTTGTATGTCCCGTGTCTTTGAACATTTTATCCAACGCATCGCGCATATTTTCCCAAATACCATAACCATTTGGTTTGATAATCATACAGCCTCTGACGGGCGAATTGTCGGCAAGCCCTGCCTTCTGCACGATGTCCAAATACCATTTTGAATAGTCTTCGCTCCGTGCGGTAATTTCCTTTGCCATAATTTTTTTTACGATTTAAAAAATGTGAATCGGTGATTTTTCGCCGCAAAAGTAGCCTTGATTCTATGAATTAACAATTTAAAGGAAGAATTCAAGGCGTTTTTTAAGCGTTTTTTAAGCGTTTTTTGAATTTATCGCTAAAATCAAGCCGATACCGTAAGTTCTTTCTTATCTATCGTTCCACAATCGCCACCGTCAAACGGCTCACGCAGACCAATTTTCCTTGTTCATTTTTTATCTCGATGTTCCACACATGTATCGTGCGGCCTACGCGAACCGGGCGTACCGTTCCATATACATACGAACCTTCTCGCGCTGAACTTAGGTGATTAGCATTGATTTCAACGCCGACGGCTTGCTGTTTCGACATATCAGCGAGGCATAAAACAGAGGCCACGCTGCCCAAAGTCTCGGCTAAAACGACCGACGCCCCGCCGTGCAAAATGCGAAAAGGCTGTACTGTTCGTTGGTCAACGGGCATTTTGGCGGTCAAAAAATCGGCGCCACTTTCGACAAATTCAATGCCTACGTGGTCGCTCATCGAGCCTTTGCCGATATTGTTCATCACTTCCAAAGTGGGTGCGGTTTTCCAAATCATTTTGTTCTTTCCAATTTTACTGTTAATAAAAACGCGTTTCACGTATTAAATACTGAGGGGGTCTAAAAAGTTGTCGCTAGTTGCTCAATCAAAGCGTTCACTCACACAATAGTTTAATGCTTTTACTCATTTGATACATTTTGTCATGGGGTCTTATGCTACCTTCGTGCATCAATTTGACAATCACGCATTCGATAAGTCTTCTGAATTTTCTACTCTAAACGCTTGTAAATCAATTATTTATGAAAATATTATTTTATAAAACATCTCTTTGAAAACCCAAAACAGCAAGTCACACAATTTCCAAACGGTATAAAATTTTGCCTGTAAAATAGTAAAAACGGCTTTTATACTGAGGGGCCTATTTTCCATCGTTTTAAACGAAATAAAATTCAGTTCCCATAAATTTCAGCAGCTTGGGATATGTTCTATTTTGAAACATTTAATGATATTATCGATTAGATGAAGAACAACTTTCTCTACCAAAAGCCTACATTTATCGTCTTATAATTAATCTTTTTTATAACAATTTTAAAACGTTTTTTAATGAAACAACTACTTAAAATTTCCGCTTTTGCCATCGTGACGATGGTGCTTTTCACTTTCGCTACGTGCAAAAATACGACACTCGTTCTTCCTTATTCGGGTTCGTTTGATGTCGTTTTGACGGCTAATCCAGCAGGAACGAAGACTTTTTCAAAAGACCAAATTACCAATGCGGTCGTTACGTTTTTGACGGATAAGAAAATTTCTATCGCCAACGTTTCTTCGATTGAATTGACAAGCGTTGTGGCCACAATTCCAGCTACGTCGGGCTTAGATTTTGGCGACATGGACAGTGCCTCTTTTAGCCTCGGCGGAACAGAAGTTGCGAACGTCACGAAGCCGCCTGCGGGTAAATCATTGACGCAAAAAGTCATTAAAACAGACGTAAAAGCCGCACTTTTGGCCAATACATTGTCTTATGCCTTGACCGTTGTGACCAATAAAGCAACAGCTGCGGAAACTGTAAAAGTGACCTATGCAGTCAATATCGGCTATTCGCTTTAAACAAAACAGCAATGTTTGAAAACATGAATCATCCCGAATTTTCTAACAACGAAAATTCGGGATTTTTTATGCCGAAAAGACGGTTTACTGGCTCTTTTTCGCTACGCTCAAAAATCGCCCTTGAAAGTAATCTATTGGGGTGACGCTGTTTTTTGTTTAAAAATCTTCGATTTTTAAACAAAAAACAG
>JAYSRS010000212.1:0-16075 GCA_043720935.1 Saprospiraceae bacterium | reverse complement strand
AAAATACGTTCGCTCCATAAAAATCCCTTAGAGGGCGGCTTTCGAGCGTAGCGAGAAACAGCCCGTGAAATACGCTTTTATTTATTGCGCGTTACTTAATCAAATGAATAATTCTATTATCGAACAAATACTCTATCGTTTCATGTTGCTGTTCACTATTTAATAAAAAGGCTCTTGCATTTCTCTTCCCAATAATCTCGTCGATAATCCAACGTAATAAAAATTTGGCTTCACTCCTAGAAGATACTGATTTTTCTTTATCCGTATTGAACCAATTTCTAGCAGCTGCTCTAATATGTGGGATTGAAATTTTCTCATTATCTGCTTTTATTGCTGAATGCATAAGAATATTGATAGCATCTCTAGGAATACCTTCCGATGCTCTTACAAGTTCTTCAAAAGACCCTATTTGCGTGAAGGCTTTGTTTATAAAAATATCTTTATCTGCTATGCTATTACCGTCTTCAATTAAGAATTGATTTACATGCTTGTATAACAAGTTTTGAAAAAACAACTTTGATTTCTCTGGATTATTATCAAATACCATGAACTCGTCAAGATTTAAACTAGCAGATATATCAGCACCTGTTTCAATTCCAATATAATTTGAATCCACTGAAATCTTAAAATTTGTTCTTTTTTCAATTGTAGCAATTTTTATGGTTATGCCTTTTATAGAGAATAAGGTTCTTCTTAGTAAATCAGCTAAGTATGGCTGTAAGTCTAAAGGAACTTCAGCCCATTCATCAATTAGTACCTACACTCCTTATCGCCCATTAAAGCTCTGATTCGGGAAAAAATATTATTAACAGTTGTGAAATGTACTCGATGTCTAGTATTTCCTTGTATTTTGCTTCTGTTTGCTTTACCTATTGATTGATTAGATTCGCTTTTGAAACCTAATGACAAATCTTTAACCGAGGCTAAAAGACTAACTTCGCTTTTATTTGAATTAGTTGAATTATTAGTTTCTTCAACCTCCACAGTTCCTACTACTACGATTTCGGAAATACTTTGCGCCAACTCATCCAGTAATAGGCCAAACTTTGACAAATCACACTGTTTATCGTTTAGCAATACGTATTCTAATATTTGGTCGTGTATAACAGAATATGTATCTATTAATAGTCTTGTTGCTCTTTCCGTTAAAGGTAAACCTGAATCTGAATATATACCTCCGTTAGGTTTTCGTGAAGCTCGTTATGAACATTTTAGCTATACTATTGATTTTGATAGCGATTTTTTAGTAATAAGAAATCTATTTAAGTATTTTTTTCCCGACGCAAAGTTAGAACTAATAAAATATTTAAGTTGAAGATTGAGTTGCACAATTTTTTTTTTTTTATTAGGTTTCTTTCACACCAAATAAATTTTATTGTATATGTCTGCACACACTTTTTAGCGTACTGATATGTTCTAATTTATCTAATGGTCGATTTTAAAAATAGTTTTAAAGACTATGTTTTTTGTTTGAATTTTCTACCTTGAATTGCGTTTCAAAATTACTTAATGTTTAGTAATTTAAAGCCAAAGTTTTTTTCTCAAAATTGGAATAATTCCCTAAAGTATCTTCTTTTTATTAAAAAATTATTTTATACCAAATTATCATAACCTTGAGCTACGTTAATATTGGCCAATTTCGTTGTCAGAGAGAACATAACTTCTTAAAACCCAAAAGATTTCCCCAATTTTCCCACAAAATTTTACCTTTGTTCCAAATTATTTATCCTCTTTCATAAAGATATAAATTACTAGAAATATGAGACTTCAGTTCTTAACCATCGCTTTATTAAGCCTTACGACGACACAACTTATGGCGCAATTGTCCCCGAAAGCGGCGGCGGATAAATGGGTGGACGATATCTACAACGCAATGTCGGACACCGCTCGAATGGGCCAATTGATTGTGGTGCGGGCGCACTCGAACCTTGGCGAAGACCACGTTCAGAAGGTTATGGAAGAAATCAAAACTTACGGTGTCGGCGGTTTGTGTTTCTTTCAAGGAACGCCCGAAAAACAAGCAAACTTGACAAATCAGTACCAAAAACTGTCAAAAGTGCCGCTTTTTGTCTCCATGGATGCCGAATGGGGCCTGAATATGCGCTTGAAAGAATCCACAATTGCTTTCCCAAAACAAATGATGTTGGGGGCGATTCAAGACAATAATTTGATTTATCGGTTTGGCGAAGCCGTTGCGAAAGAGTGCAAACGCCTTGGCGTTCACATCAATTTTGCGCCCGATGCCGACGTGAATAACAACTCGAAAAACCCCGTTATCAACGAGCGGTCATTTGGCGAAGACAAGTTTAATGTCGCGGCGAAGGCGTTTCAGTACATGAAAGGGATGCAAGACAACGGCGTTATGGCCTGCGCCAAACACTTTCCGGGCCACGGCGATACGGACGTTGATTCGCATTTTGGCTTGCCCGTTATCAGCCACGATATGACGCGTTTGTCGAGCATCGAACTCATGCCGTTTCGGGTGTTAAGTCAGCAAGGCATTGGCTCGGTCATGGTCGCGCACCTACAAGTGAATGCGATTGACGCAAGCGAAAACACCCCTACGACGCTTTCTAAAAATGCAATTCGCAATTTGCTGCGCGATTCTATCGGCTATCAAGGCTTGATTTTTACGGACGGGATGGAAATGAAGGGCTTGACGCAACATTATCCGACGGGCGAAGCGAGTGCAAGGGCAATTGAAGCGGGAAACGATATGTTGTTGTTGCCCGAAAGCGTGCCGTCGGCGATTGAATGGATAAAAAAATACCGCGCCGAAGGGCGAATTACCGATAAAGACATCGAAACGAGCGTCAAACGCATCCTCTACGCCAAATATCAATACGGTTTGGCGACCCCTCAGTATATCGAGCCGTTGAATCTTCGCAGCGAATTGAACAGCTACGAAAGTCTTGTTTTGAAACGCGATTTGATTAAAAATGCCTTGACTTTGGTTAGAAATGAAGATAAAATGCTGCCTTTCGTTAGTTATCAACCCGACAGCATGGCAACTTTGGCAATTGGCACGGGCAATTGGTCAACATTTCAGTACCAATTGAATCAATTTGGTATGTTCAATCAATTTAATGTGAGCAAGTCCTTTTCGGAAGAAAAAAGACGCTCGATGTTGGATTATTTTTCAAAGAAAAAAATCGTTATCGTCAGTCTGCACGACATGAAACCGAAGGCATCGGACAGTTTTGGCTTATCGGCAGATACACGCGCATTTGTCAACGAACTATCAAAACGGACGAACGTGATTCTCGTCGTTTTTGGCAATCCTTACGCGTTGCAATATTTTGACGACGTAAAAAACGTAGTCGAAGCCTACAACGACGACAAAGTAACCCAAGAAATGACTGCGCAAGCCTTGTTCGGTGTCTTTGAATTTAAGGGAAAACTGCCCGTTTCGGCGTCCGATAAATCGAAATGCGGGATGGGTTTTTCAACAAAAATCAAGATGAATCGCTTGAAATGGAACACCGATTTCCCCGAAGAAGTCGGTATGGATGCCGCAACTTTGGCTAAAATTGACGTCATTGCCAACGAATTGATTGAAAAAGGCGCAGCCCCAAGTTGTCAAATTTTGGTCGCCAAAGACGGTCAAGTGGTCTATCACAAAGCCTTTGGTTTTCAAACTTACGACAAATCCCGCACCGCAACAACGGAGGATTTGTACGACATGGCGTCTATCACAAAATGCGCCGCAACGACCGTTAGTTTGATGAAACTTCAAGAAGGAGGAAAGCTCGATTTGAATAGAAATTATGGAAAATACCTCCCGATACTGAGGGGGTCGGATAAAGAAAAATTGGCACTTAAAGATGTATTAATTCATCAAGCGGGACTCCCTGCGTGGATTGCGTTCTACAAAAACACCTTGGATTCAGCGATAATTGACGGTAAAAAGTCGTTTTATCCTTCAAAGCGTTGGTATGCCAAAACAAAATCCGAAGAATTTTCAGTCGAAGTAGCAAAGGATTTTTACATGAAACGCGCTTATGTTGACAGCATTGTTCAACGCATCGCCGCCGTGCCGTTACGGAACAATCGCAACTATGTGTATTCCGATTTGGGTATGATTTTGATGACTTTTTTGATTAAAAATGTCAGTGGCCAAACGCTCGATGACTATGCCGAAACTAATTTTTATAGACCCCTCAGTATGTCGCGCACTTTGTTCAATCCGTTGCGTCGTTACGCCGATACAATGATTGCACCGACCGAAGAAGACGATTATTTCAGAATGCAACAGCTTCGCGGCCACGTACATGACATGGGTGCAGGCATGCTCGGCGGCGTCAGTGGTCACGCGGGATTGTTTTCAACGAGTCGAGATTTAGCCGTTTTGTTGCAAATGCTCTTGAATAATGGCGAATATGCAGGTGTTCGGTACTTAAAACCCGAAACGGTTGCCTTATTTACGAAGCGTCAAGGCGGCTCAACGCGACGTGGTTATGGTTGGGATTTGAAAGAATTGGACAGTTCGCTAACACTCAATATGTCGGCTGCTGCTTCGTCAAACACTTACGGACACACGGGTTTTACGGGCAATGCGGCCTACGTTGACCCTGATAAAAAATTAGTGTACATCTTTTTATCGAACCGCACCTATCCAAAAATGGACAATAATAAATTGATAAATGGGAATTATCGGCCTCGGATTCAATCGGTGATTTATGAGGCTTTGAAAGGGAAATAAGCACCCCCTCAGTATTTTTTGTATTGAACTATATTTTGTTTGTAAATTCCTATCAGACGATTATATTTGTAGGATTATTTCACCTAATTAAAGCGTTCACTATGACAAAACCGATAGAAGAAGAAAAAATAGTTGTTGACCTTGACGGCAACATCAAAGAAGCAGTTGAACAACTGTTTGAGGATTTTATGGAATTTTTCTTTCCAGAGATGTACCCCAAAGTTGATTTTTCTAAGAAACCTGTGGCACTGCAACAAGAATTTCAAAACATTATCACTTTTCCAAGTGGTAATAAAAAGATAGTGGATAAACTTTTTGAGGTAACAATGAAGCCCGTTTTTAAAACGGCCAAAAGTGGTAAAGAGACCAAAGTAAAAATCATCAAAGAGATTATTTTGGTGCATGTTGAAGCCGAAACATCGCCTAAATCAGCGTTTGTGAGACGAATGTTTTTGTACGCAGCCGTGGCTATTGCCAAACATAACAGAGCCTTAACGGCTTTGGTGATGTACACAGGCAAACGCGTACCAAAACGGCGTAACTCCTTTGAAATGTCTTGTTATGGTACATTATTATATTATGCTTTCAACGCATACGTCGTTGCAGAACAAGATGAAGAAGCACTTATCAAAAGTAACAATATTTTTGCACTCATTATTTTGGCGATTAAATACGTTATAGATTCACCTAATGACTATGCCAAACGGTTCGCATTTAAGAAAAAACTGTTTGAATTACTTCTTGAACGCAATTACCCGTATGAAAAACGGCGTATTCTTATGACTTTTGTGAAAGAAATTATGAAATTACCAACTGCATTAGAAAAAGATTTCCTTACATTTGCTAAAATTAAAGTTGATAATAAAATGACGACAAAAAAGCAACAAGACACGGTTAAGGCACGTCTGAAACAAGCCGAAAAAGAATGGGCAGACCTCTTCGCAGAAGTATTCTATGGCGCACCCGTGGAGGTATTGCTCCAAAATAATACCGTCGAGGTAACAAACGAAGTAACAAAAGAAGTAACAAAAGAAGTAACAACGAAAAAAAATCGGGCTGTTGTGCTTCATTTGTATCATACTATTGGCTTATCAGCTAGCCAAATTGCGGGAACAGTTGACTTGACTACTGAAGAGGTTGAGGCAATTGTTAAAAACAATAAGGATAATTTCTAAAATGAACCCTTTTGTATTTGAGGATAATTTTTCAGAAAATATTTATTATTCCTTTCAATTTTTATGAGTGATTATTTATCCCTCAGTTTTTCCCTCAGTATTTAACCAATTTTTGACTAACAACTTGCTTGTCTGATTTAACTAAAATAACATATTGCCCATTTGGAAAAGCAGATAAATCAATTGTTTCTAAATGATTGATTAATTTATTTTTTGCAAATACAATTTGACCCAATTCATTGATTAATTGCAATTCTGCGTTGTTATTTAAGTTTAAATTACCTAATTCAATAGTAACTTCATGCGTTGCTGGATTTGGATAAACATTTATTTTAGGTAAATTATTAATGGCATTTAATTGTACCGCAATTATTTTAGAATATGTAAAACGTTTATTAAAATCTGTTTGTTTTAAACGATAATACTGTTTATTATTTATTGCATTTACATCATTAAATGTATAATTTTGAATTGATTTAGAATGACTACCCATGCTTTTTAATTGACCAATTATAGACCAGTTAACACCATCTAAAGATTTTTCAATTGTGAAAAATTCATTGTTAATTTCTTGCGCCGTTTGCCATGCTAAAGCGACTTTATTGTCGAAGAATTTACCCGTAAAACTCATCAACTCAACGGGTACAACGGCGGGAAAAGGATTGCGCCATTTAGCCTCTGTTGCGACTGAATTATCCGTTAATGTTTTCAAAAAAGCGACCAAGTTGCTCTTTTGCGTTGCCGTAAAATTCAAGCGAATCGGGTTGCCTCCCGCATCCGTCAAGGCCGCCGATAAAGTAGGATGCGCTTTAATCCCACTGTTGTAATGCTCAACAACTTGTTCCAATGTTTGCAAACGTCCGTCGTGCATATACGGGGCGGTCAGTTCGATATTTCGCAACGAAGATGTCTTAAAACGACCGCTAAAAAGTGCAAATTGAGGAAAAGTTTCACCTGCCCCAAAATCCGTTGTGGACGTTAAATCAAGGCCATTATTTTGTGGGCCGGGATTTGAGCTATTAAAAGATTCAGTTGTATGACAGCCAAAACACGCGCCGCCACCGTTCGGAATAGGCAATAAAAACAACTGTTTTCCCGCATTTTCAGCCGCCGTAAAATTGGGAAAAGGTGCGCCAGGTGTTGCTACTTGCGCTCTTCCAAGGTCATATCTACTTGAATAACTTACAATGCTGCGGATAAATTGTGCCAAAGCCTTAGACACGCGGTCACTCGTCACCGCATTGTCACCAAAAGCATTGGCAAATAAAGCAGGGTAGTACGATTGCTCATTAATGCGTTGCAAAAGCGATGTTAGGGTCAAACCCATTTCCGTCGCATCTTGAAAAGGTTGAATCACTTGCTCCTCAATTGTCGCCGCACGTTCATCCCAAAATGCCCTGCCGCGTTGATAATATCGGGCATTGATGAGGGTCATAGAATGCCGCCGCGTCGTTCCACCCGCAAACCCGATGCTCAATACTGAGGGGTCTGAAAAACCCGCACTTTGCTTGTGACAAGACGCGCAAGACACGGTGCGATTACTGCTCAAATTAACATCGTAGAACAACACCCGCCCGAGCGTTGCCCCCGCATCCGTGACGGGATTGCTCACGGGCGTATTATCCAAACCATTAATAGATGTTGGCAATGGCCCACCCGCGTTTGTGGTGAAATGTGCGGGTAAATTCAATACGCTGTAATTGTAAAGTGTGGCGGGTAAAATGGGGTCGGCAACGGTAGTATTTGTGGTTGCAGCAATAATTATTGTGAAAAAAAATAAGCAGATAGCTGTTGATTTAAACGTCATTTTTAAATGATTAGAGTTTAATTGTAAATTATTTAATTGATAAAATAAAGCTTAATTAAATAGGCTTTATTCTTTATTGACTTAAAAATGTAAAGAAGATGAATGCAAAAATTTTAATTTTAATTTATCGAAAACACCCCCTCCGTAATATTTGACAATCAATTTATTGCACCTTGAAATTTGAAATCTTGAAATTTGAAATGCCCTAAACGATAATAATCGCCCAAAGCTAAAACCTAAAGCAACGTCCACTACGTAATTGACTAAAAAACTTTTACGATGATTCAAAAAACGCTTTTATGCGCTCTCTTACTCGTGTGTGCAACCGCCGACGCCCAAGTCATTGACAATGTATCGGCCATCAAAAACATCAACCGCGACGGCTATTTTAGGTTTAATTACGACAACGACTATTTTACGGCAAGCGACGTGTATTACACACAAGGCATTGCTTTAGAATTAATTACGCCTAAATTAAAACTTAATCCGTTCAATAAACTGCTCATTCAGCCACGCGGCAACTACCTCAAATACGGCGTCCGTTTTGACCATTACGGCTACACGGCAACGAGCATCAGCACCCACGCGATTCGGTACGGCGATAGACCATTTTGCGGCAATTTATCGGTCAGTAGCTTGGTAATTGCTGCCGATTCCGTCAAAAAACAACGCATTTCAAGCACTTTCACGGCGGGTGTCATGGGCAGCAAAGCGGGCGGAGAAGGGATGCAAGTCAAGATTCACACATGGCTCAAAAACATCATTCCCGTCGGTTGGGCATACCAAATTGCCAACGATGTGATTCTCGATTATCAAATCAATTATGAAAAACAATTAACGCACGTCGGTAATCATTTTTTGGTCAGTTCTAATTCAGAATTAAGGGTCGGTACGCACACCGATAAGGTAAAAACGGGCGTTAATTTTATGTTGGGGCGTTTTGACAACCCTTACAACGCACCTCAAAAACCACGTAAAAACCGATTAAATTACCACATTTACGGTCAATTGCAAACAGGTTTTACGGCCTACGACGCCACTTTGCAAGGCGGTTTGTTCAATAAAAACAGTCCTTACACCATTGCCGCCGAAGACATCACGCGAGTCACGCTGCAAGGCGATTTTGGATTAATGATAAATTTCAATAAATTGTATCTTGAATATACACAGGCTTTTATCTCCAAAGAGTTTAGAACGGGTGGATTGCATCGTTACGGGGGGGTGCGGATTGGCGTGGGATTTTGAGTTAAGCACCCCCTCAGTATAAAATCGAAAATGCCTTGTAAACAACGTGTTTACAAGGCATTTTTTGTTGAAATTTAACATATTTTCGATTAGAACCGTCAAAACGTGTTTTATACTGAGGGGCCTCTTTCGCTTGATAAAACGCACTATTGTCGAAAATAAATGCGATAAAAGCCGAAAGGTCGTGCAAAATTTTAGGCTTTTGCTATTTTGCGGCGTGTTTCTTTAAGGGTGAATGATAAATTATGAATGATGAATAAGTGTAAAACTTAAGATTTAGAATTTATCATTTCCTAAAATTTTTTCATCTAAAATAAAAAAAACAATGCGATTGACTTACAAATACCTCTTATTGATGGGTTTACTGCTGCTCATTTTTAGCCCCCTCAGTATCGCCCAAAAAACGTTTCCTCAAAATGGCGTTTACGACGAACGCGACGGCTTGTATGCGTTTACCAATGCCACTATTCAAAAATCTTGGAACGAAAAAATCGAAAATGCGACACTTTTGATACGCGACGGGCGCATTGAAGCCGTCGGCGTCGGTGTGGTTGTGCCAAAAGATGCCGTCGTTTTTGACCTCAAAGGACGGTTCATTTATCCGTCTCTTATTGACCCGTTTTCCAATTATGGAATGCCTGAAAATGTGGCAAATGCTCAACGCAGCCGCGGCGAGTCGCAACAACCTTTGTCGAGCAAAAAAGGCGCGTTTTCTTGGAATGAATGCTTGAAAACGGAGTTTAAGGCCGCCGAAAACTTCACAACGAACGAAAAAGAGGCCGAAATACTGAGGGGGGCTGGTTTCGGGGCAGTGATGACGCACCGCTTCGACGGCATGAGCAGAGGCTCGGGAGCAGTCGTTTTGGCCGCAAATGAGCGCGAACATTCGGCGATTTTGAAGCCCGTTGCAGCGCATATTTTGTCGTTTTCAAAAGGCACATCGGCGCAACCTTATCCACAATCGTTGATGGGCGGCATTGCTTTGTTACGGCAGACTTATTTGGATGGCAATTGGTACACAACGGGCGTGAAGGAGGAAAGAAATTTCTCACTTGAAGCGTGGAATGCCCTTCAAAATGTGCCGCAAATATTTGCCGTAGGCGATAAATTAGAGGCCATTCGCGCGTCAAAAATTGGAACAGAATTCAATAAAAAATACATCCTCAAAGGTGCGGGTGACGAGTACCAACGCCTCGACGCGATAAAAGCAACGGGCAACGCCTTGATTTTGCCGATTGCCTTTCCAGAAACGTACGACGTGGAAGACCCGATTGACGCGTTGCAAATCAATTTGGCAGACTTAAAACATTGGGAACTCGCACCGACAAATCCAGCTCGAATTGCTGCCGCAGGAATCGAATTCAGCTTGACAGCCAATGGTTTACGCGCAAAATCAGACTTTTTGAAACAAATTCAAAAGGCCATTGAAGCGGGTCTTACTGAAGGGGATGCCTTGAAAGCGACGACTATGACACCCGCCAAAATGTTGGGTATTGACGCCGATTTGGGCAGTTTGGAGAAAGGAAAAATCGCCAATTTCATTGTAACAAATGCACCGATTTTTCAAAAAGATACCAAAATTTTCCACAATTGGGTCAACGGAAAAGGCTATGTTTTGTCGAACGACATGGACAAACCGAACTTGCAAGGCACGTACAGCCTCGATTTTACGGGTGCAAAAAGTTATTTTAAAATGGAGATTACGGAGAAAAACGACGTGACGATTTTTATTTCAGATACAACTAAATTTAAAGCCGATTTAAAGCAAGATAGAAACAATGTCAACATGACATTCACGCCAACAAATGAGAAAGATTTGGTGCGGCTTTTCGGCACGTATGAAGGCGGTGCGATGAAGGGCAAGGCTCAAATGGGTGACGGTACTTTCGTTGATTGGCAAGCTGCACCTTTGGCTTTTTCTGGAAAAAAAGACGGCAAAACGGACGCCAAAACCGATAAAACAGACGCTAAAACGGTAGATAAAACGGATAAAACGACCCCCTCAGTAATTCCCGCAAAAAACGTGTTGGGTGACGTTATTTACCCATTTTTGGCCTTCGGCAATAAGGAATTGCCTAAACCAACGACCGTTTTGTTCAAAAATGCAACCGTTTGGACGAACGAAACGGAAGGCATTTTGACCAATTCTGATGTTATTATTACGAACGGAAAAATTACGGCAGTTGGTAAAAATTTGACCGCCCCGCAAGGCGGAACAACAGTGGATGCAACGGGCAAACACTTGACCGCAGGGATTATTGACGAACACAGCCACGTCGCAATGTCGCGGGGAACGAACGAAGGCACGCAATCTTGTACATCGGAAGTACGCGTCGGTGATATTATCAATTCGGAAGATATTAACATTTATCGGCAGCTTGCGGGCGGCGTAACTTCAAGTCATATTTTACACGGTTCGGCTAACGCAATTGGTGGGCAAACGCAATTGATTAAATTTCGTTGGGGATTAGAACCAGATAAAATGAAGTTTGAAAACTGGCCTGGCTACATCAAATTTGCCTTGGGCGAGAACGTCAAACAATCGAATTGGGACATTCCCGACAATCAACGCATTCGTTTTCCACAAACCCGCATGGGTGTTGAACAAGTGTTTGAAGACCATTTTCAACGCGCAAAAGAGTATTTAACCTTGAAAAACGGCGGAAAACCCTACCGCAGCGACCTCGAACTCGATGCCCTCGGCGAGATTTTGGAAGGCAAACGCCACATCACTTGCCACAGCTACGTGCAATCAGAAATCACGATGTTGATACGCGTTGCCGACCGTTACGGCTTTAAAGTTAATACATTTACGCATATTTTGGAAGGCTACAAAGTGGCTGACAAAATGGCCAAACACGGGGCAGCAGGTGCAGGTTTTGCCGATTGGTGGGCCTACAAAATGGAAGTTTATGAGGCGATTCCGCACGGTGCAAAGATGATGCAAGACGCAGGTGTTTTGTCAACAATCAACTCCGACGATGCCGAAATGGCGCGCCGATTGAATCAAGAAGCGGCCAAAACCATCATGTATTCAGGTAATGACGAGGTTTCTGCTTGGAAAATGGTCACTTTGAACCCCGCTAAAACCTTGCGCGTCGGCGATAGAGTCGGCAGCATCAAGGTTGGCAAAGACGCAGATGTTGTGTTATGGTCAGACAACCCCCTCAGTATTTACGCCAAAGCAGAGCAAACGTATGTTGATGGCATTAAATATTTTGACCGTGTGGAAGACGTTAAAGCACAAGCCGAAGTCAGAAAAGAACGGGCGCGTTTGATTCAAAAACTATTGGCCGCCAAAAAAGGTGGCGCAACTACGCAACCCGCCGTCGGGCGTCCGCAACGCTTGTGGGATTGCGAGGATGTACATGATGAGATGAAAGATTAAGATAATGGATAATAAATAATCCGATATTTAGATATTTCATTGACAATCAAAGAGTTATCTTAATAGCTCAATATTATTTACTAGCGTTTCCTTACTTTTGTAACTATTAAAAATGTCTTGTTCGAGCAGTCGGGCAAGACATTTTTTTTTATGTCCCCGCGACACACCACCCCCTCAGTAAATTGCATCTTTTGAGGTATAATTTTAATTAAATTTGGTGTATCATACACTTGAAATTATTTTTATGCGTTCAAAATTAAAAATGTTATTGAAATGAAAAAACAACTTTTAATCCTGCTGGCCATCGGCTACACTTTTTCGGTATTGGCTCAACGCACCGAATTTACAACTTATCCTAATGGTTTGATTTACAGCGATAAAACCATGACGAAATTGAGTCATATCGTAGATTCACTCAATTTAAAATTCAAGGTTTGCGACGCCAATCCGCAGTATTTCTCTTTGCCCAAAGTTATCGTTAACCGCATTTCGTTGGAAGCGGGAAAAGACACGATTGACGCGGCTATTATTAGCTTAAAAAACAATATGTCATTAGCCGCTTTTGAGAAAAAATATCCGCAAGCGGATGTGAGCGACAGCGTTCACCTTTTGATGCGCACGTTCCAAGACAAACAGAATAAAACGATGCTTGAATTGTTGCGTTTCCCGGGCGGCTACTACCTCTGGAACGAAGATTTTGAGATGGAAATGCCTTCAAAATTTGATAAAAACACCACAAATATTTGGTTCAGCAAAACCGCTAAATCGTGGCGAGACACCAATAAAGTGACGCTGGAGGCCGTTGTTTTTTTGACGCCACCTCAAAAGCAAACGGTCGCGCCTGAGTACGCCCGCATGATTCAGTACAGTGATTGTGTGATTGACACGACAAACGGTTTGTATTTAGGCATCACGCATTATGGGCGTTATGAGGCCGAGATACAAGTGTCGGAAAAAGATTCCTTGGCCGTTCAGACGTTTATCAATCTGTTTGAAAATGAGCCTGTAAAACCGAATACCTACAAATATTTGAAGGATTATGCTCAGAAAAATAAAATCGAAGATGCGTGGTCGGTAAAAGACAGCGTTTTTCAGTTGAGTGCGGCGTATAAAGATTATCTGAAGGCCGAACAAAAATGGGAGAATGACCGCGCGCTATTCATCAAAAAAGCGTTGGCAACGCCCAATTTTAACGCCTTAAAAGCCAAGGCGTTAGAAGTGGCTTTCAGAACGGGTTATGCAGCGCGAGGTTTAGATTATGTGGCCGCATTAGCGAATGACAAAGAGGCGTCGCTTAGGCTCAAACGCAGTTATAGGGTCGTCGGGGGGTGCAGCATGGATGAATCGCCGCGTTTTCATCTACAAAATATCGCCATGCTGTCCGCAGAAACGACCAATTGGGAATCTTTTTTAAGGGCGCATTTAGATGTCATGAACGACCGTGTTCAGCGCGTTTCGGACGGCAGTTACGCTTACGGGAGACGCCAAACTTACATTAGAGAGTTGGAAGAATTGGGGCTTGATATTCCTAAATTGCTCATTGGTACGTGCCTAAGGTTCGATAAACCCGCCGATAATCACTATTTTGGCAACGTCTCGCGCATCGGTCGCGCCTTAGCCGAAACAAAATATGCGGAGCAAGTGCAAACGCAATTATTAGAAATGATTAAAGACCCGAAGCTGGATGATTTTAATCGTTATATTTGTTTCTATGTCTTCAAAAACTACATTTATCACCTTGAAGACAAAGAAAAACAGCGCATTCAGTCCGAAAAATTAGAAATTGCGCGTCAATCGCTGCCCGAATACATCGCCGACGCCTTGAAGAACAATAAGGAATGAGTAAAGAGGCCCCTCAGTATTTTTTAGTTTTAGAAGCCAAATTATAGTATTTTGCCGTTTCAAGGTTCAGAATGTCATCTAAAATTTAGAAATACTAAGGGTTGCATAAACTTAAAAAGCCATTTCGACGCGTCGAAATGGCTTTTTAAGTTTTAGAGTAATGATTCATTCATTTTTCTCAAATAAAAACGCTCATTTTCTTGGCGGTTCGGGTGTCTGAAAGGACTTTTGCGGTGTTTATGAAAACGTGTGTCTGGTATCTGAAAATTTATCGTTCATCATTCATAATTTATCATTCTCTAACGAGATAATCAATTGACAATAAAAAATAGATAATTAGAAATTGATTAAAAAAATACACCATTTCATTTTGTAAATAATTGATAATCAACTTTTTACAATTTGAAATTTGACATCTTAAATTTGAAATCTTCCTTAGTATGGCAGTCATTGAAATACGCGTTCCTGCGATTGCAGAATCCGTCACCGAAGTTACCTTATCGCAATGGCTCAAAGCCGACGGCGAGATGGTCAAATTGGATGAGCCAATTTGCGAATTTGAATCCGACAAAGCAACCTTAGAGTTACCCGCCGAAGTTGCGGGGAAAATCAAACACGTCGCTACCGAAGGCTCTGACCTCAAAATTGGTGACGTCGTGGCCACAATTGACACCGACGCGGCGGGTGCAAGCGGCTCGGCTGCTCCTCCTACTCAAAAAGTGGAAGAGAAAGCGGCTGAAAAAGCGGTTGAACCGACCCCCTCAGTACCGACGCCTCAAACGGCAAATTACGCAACGGGTACGCCTTCGCCGACGGCGGGAAAGGTGTTAGCGGAAGCCAATATTCCAACATCAGACGTGCAAGGGACGGGCAGAGACGGACGCATTACGCAAGCAGACGCGCAACAAGCGGCGGCATCAAAATCGGCGCAACCCGTTGTAAATCAACCTGTTGCAGCACCCGTGGCCGCACCTGTTGAATCGAAAAAAGAAGCCGTACCGACCCCCTCAGTATTAGCGGCTTCGGAAGCGTTTAGCCGCACCGAACGGCGGGTGAAAATGTCGCGGATGCGTCAAACAATTGCAAAACGGTTGGTATCGGCTAAAAATACGACGGCGATGTTGACCACTTTTAACGAAGTCGATATGTCGGCGGTGATGGCGTTCAGAGAGAAATATCAAGAGCGTTTCGTTAAAAAATATGGGATTAAATTGGGCTTTATGTCCTTGTTTGCGAAGGCGTGTGCGAAGGTTTTGTTGGAAATGCCCGACGTGAATGCGTTTATTGACAGCACGACAAACGAACTCATTTATCACGATTTTGCCGATATTTCATTGGCAATTTCGACGCCGAACGGCTTAGTTGTTCCGCCGATTCGGAACGTGGAAAGCCTCAATTTTGCTCAATTTGAACAGAAACTCAAGGCTTTGGCCGTAAAAGCCCGCGACGGAAAATTGACCCTCGAAGAAATGTCGGGCGGGACATTTACCATCACAAACGGCGGCGTTTTTGGTTCACTGATGTCAACGCCGATTATCAACGAACCACAATCGGCGATTCTCGGGATGCACGCAATTAAAGACCGTGCGGTTGTCGTTGATGGTCAAATTGTGATTCGCCCGATGATGTATTTGGCATTGAGTTATGACCACCGCGTCATTGACGGCTCAACTTCGGTCACGTTCCTCGTCAAAGTGAAGGAGTTGATTGAAGACCCGACGACGTTGTTGTTAGATATTTAAAATAATGAGGGATGATGCGTTATGAATGATGAATATCTGACATAACGCGTTGTGAATCTGTAAAAACAAAGCCGTTTAGAGCGTGTTGGGAAATTAAATTTTGTTTTCGTCCTTAATTCTTCTCAACATTATGTAAGAATTGGCTAAAATTAGCCAAGTTGCCGAAGATTGTAC
>JAYSRS010000211.1:0-1907 GCA_043720935.1 Saprospiraceae bacterium | reverse complement strand
ATCCAGGATTCATGATGTAGCGTTTGTTGTAGAAAATACACCACTCGGGATGTGCGCGGAGGACGTGATTGGGTGCAAAAGTTGCCACATTTGGATTGTCCATCGAGACGCGGTAGGGGTTCAACCAAGCGTGAAATTCCATCCCGCGCTCATGGGCCGTTGCAATCATAAAAGCCATTGGGTCGAAATTATTTGTCGGCGGCGTACCCGATTGTCCCGTCAGAAAACGCGACCACGGCACAAGATTAGACGGATAAAAAGCGTCCGACATTGGGCGAATTTGAACGAATAAAGCATTGATTCCCATTGCTTTATGCTTGTCAATCATTTGAATCCATGTCTGTTTCAAATAGTTTTCATCGGTTGCCGCACTCGGCGGATAATCAATGTTTAAGACCGTTGCAACCCAAACGCCGCGCATTTCGCGCTTCGGGGCATACTGCGCCATACCATTAAAACCCAATGAAAGGAAAGTAAATAAAAAAAGAATACGTTTGTTGGTGTGTGTGTAATTTTTCATATTGTATTGTATATAGAATTGGAAAAAAGTGCGTGCCTCTAATAAATAAGTGGTTCAACACACAAGCGTTGAACCACTTAAAAATGGCGAACAAAACTAGGTTTATTTTTGATTTTTTGTCAAAAATCAAATTTTGTTTTTTTTGGCAAAAGCTAATTTGCCTTTTGTGTCAAAATCTAATTTCAAATTGACCCCCTCAGTATTGAGCATCAAAAGCCGTTTTGCAACGCGTAAGGCGGCTTTTTTGATACAAAATACTGAGGGGTAAAAAGTAGCGCGACCTCCAGGTCGCGCTACGATTAGGCTATCGGTAAAGCGTCAAGAAATCCCGTTTGTTTTTGACTTGACTTTTGGGCGTTTTCCATTCCACTTCGTACAGGTACACGCCTTCGGGTTCGGGTCTGCCTGAGTTGTTTTTTGAGCCATTCCACCCTTCTGTGGGGTCGTTTGTTTCAAAAATCTTCTCACCCCAACGATTCCAGATAGATAAACGAAAGGCTTTCATGCCGTATAAAAAGCCCGTTCCCTTGAATTCATCGTTGACCGAATCGAAATTTGGCGAAAACGCGTTTGGCATATAGAACGTCATTTCGGGTTCGATGTACAATTTCTTGAAAATCGAATCTCGACAACCATTTTGATTGATAACGAAGAGTTTTACTTGCTGAATGCCCGTATCGCGGTACGTAAACGGCGGGTTTTTTTGATTGGAATACGCTTTATCCGAAAAATACCACCGCCAACCTAAAACATCGGGGGTAGATTTATCAACAAAAGACACCTTTGGATTCAAATTATTAATCACTTTTGGTGTCCAATCAAAATCGGCTTTTGGCAACGATTTTACTTTAATCCAATCCCTAAATTCTGCTTCTTTGTAGCAGCCTATCGGCGAGGTAATCATCAACTTGATGGAATATGTATCGGGTTTTGCAAATATATGACTAGGGCTAATGTCCTTCCCAAACGTTCCGTCACCAAAATCCCAAACGATTTTATAAGTTGTATCGAGTGGTGAAGAACGGTTGTTGAAACGGACGGTTGCAGGCGCGCAACCCGTAAAATTATCGGGTTCGACAATCAAAATCGGCGGTGCAGGTTGCCAATTGAAGCTAATCGTCGTGTCGCCCAAGCAACCATAAATATCTTTTACGCTTAATTTCACGTTTTTATCTCCTGGCGTTGAATACAAATGCGCCGTCATGACTTTATTGGAGTCGGCGGTATTGTCGCCAAATTCCCAAAGCAGTCGTTTTAACGGAACGGAGGATATTGTGACGCTTTTAAATTCGACATCTCCCGCCACGCACGTATCGTATTTTGTCGTAAAATTCGGATAAATTCTACCACCTACTTTTACCGTTACGTAAGCCGTATCAGAGCAAGG
>JAYSRS010000210.1:0-16133 GCA_043720935.1 Saprospiraceae bacterium | reverse complement strand
CGAAGCCTTACGGCAATATTCTTGATTTTCGGCGGCAACGCACCGACGTAGATAACGCTATGCTTACTTTTTCGGGCGAAGAGATTCTTGACCGTGCGCGTGAGATTTGGCAAGTGGACCCTGCGCCCGTCGTGATGGCCAAATATGAACAAGCCGTGGCCGCGCTCGATACATTTATGCAGTCAAAAGGCTTGCCGTGCAAACCCGAAGAGTTAAGCAATATCAAAGGCGACATTGCACGGGGCGAATTTATCAATCATTTCAAAGAAGTGCAACGCCTCAAAACGCAACTCGACCAATACACCGACCTCACAGCCGACAACAAAACCCAAATAGAAAAGCTATTGCCCGAAAACGATTTGCGGAGCTTCAAAAGCCTATATATTGACTTTGCAAAAGACCTCAAAGCCAAGCAAGACAAAGGCGGCGACGCAAATAGTGTCACAAATCAATTGGATTTTGAGTTCGTGCTGTTTGCTTCGGAGTTGATTGACTACGATTATATTATGGGT
This sequence comes from Saprospiraceae bacterium, assembly GCA_043720935.1. Taxonomy (GTDB): domain Bacteria; phylum Bacteroidota; class Bacteroidia; order Chitinophagales; family Saprospiraceae; genus JAAFJT01. Next base: position 15,621 of record JAYSRS010000210.1, on the reverse strand, counting down.
TTGATTGCCAAACTCACGCAACGCAAGCCGTCAAAACAAAAAATGACCCTCGAAGAGATTATTAGCCTCATCGAATCCAATGCCCATTTTATGGGCGAACGCGAAGAACTCGTGGACTATCTCAAAGGCTTGGATTTGACGAAAGGCAAATCTGAAAAAGAAATCAATGACGGCTTTACAAGGTTCAAAACCGAAAAGGCAACCCGTGAATTGGCGGACATTGCCCAAAAACACGGCTTAGAAACAACGCGTTTGTACGAATTTGTAGAAAACATCATGCGCCGCATGGTTTTCGATGGCGAAAAACTTACCGACTTACTCGAACCGCTCGCATTGTCGTGGAAAAACCGCCGCCTCAAAGAATTGGCGTTGATGAATGATTTAATTCCCCTTTTTAAAAAACGCGCCGCAGGGCGCGACATCTCGGGTTTATCCGCTTATGAATAAAAAGCAATGCTTGAGGAACTTTCAAAGTTCTCCAAAACGTTCGCCATACTGAGGGGGCAGCACATCTATCATCTTGTAACCCCTCGTTTTAACGAGGGGAACGCATCAAATGCACTCCCTTCATCTATCATCTATTCAGGACATCACATCTGATGTAATGTTCTGAATAGATGATAGATGTAGAGAGGAAGGTGTATAGACCCCCTCGTTGAAACGAGGGGTTACAAGATAATAGATGTCAAACAAAAAATTAGTTAGCTTATGAATAATAAAATGAAAAATAATAAAAAACCGCAGTTGAGGTTTCCTGAGTTCAGAAATACTGAGGGGTGGGAGGAAATGACTTTGAAAGAAGTTGCAAAATATGAAAATGGTAAAGCTCATGAACAAGATATTGTTGAACGTGGTGACTTTATAGTAGTAAATTCAAAATTTATTTCAACTGATGGTAAAGTCAGAAAATTTACAAATACAGCTTTTAGCCTTGCTGATAAAGGAGACATTTTAATGGTTCTTAGTGATGTTCCTAATGGTAGAGCAATTGCTAAATGCTTTTCTGTTAACGTAGAAAATCTTTATACTGTAAATCAACGAATTTGTAAAATTACTCCAACGAATGTAGTAGGGTCATTTATGTTTTATATTTTAAATAGAAACCCATATTTTCTTGCATTTGATGATGGTGTAAAACAGACGAATCTTAAAAACGATGATGTTCTAAATTTTCCGATGCTATTACCTAGTGACTTGAAAGAGCAACAAAAAATTGCCGACTGCCTTACCTCCCTTGACGCCCTTATCCATGCACAAAGCCAAAAATGCGCTGCGCTGAAAGTGCATAAAAAAGGACTGATGCAACAACTCTTCCCCGCCGAAGGCGAAACCGTACCGCAAGTGCGCTTTAAAGAGTGGCAAGATACTGAGGGGTGGGCGGAAAAACCACTTGGACATGTAGCAGAAATAATAACAGGGAATACGCCAAGTACAAATGACAGTAATAATTATGGTGGTAGTAAAATGTTCGTTTCACCTGCGGATATATCAGAAAATAGATATGTAATACAGACTAAAACAACTCTGAGTGAAAAAGGATATTCGACAACAAGGCATGTTAAGGAAAATAGTGTTCTATTTGTTTGTATAGGTTCAACTATTGGAAAAGTTGCACAAAACAAAATCGAATGTGCTACAAATCAGCAAATAAATTCAATTGTTCCAAATAAAGGTTATTCTAGTAACTTTATATATTCAACATTGGAAAACGATTCTTTGAAAATAGCTTCACTTGCAGGTATACACGCTATTCCAATTATAAATAAAACTGCATTTTCATCTGTATTAGTAAGTTTTCCTTCATTAAAAGAGCAGCAAAAAATTGCTGATTGCCTCACCTCACTTGACGCTTTAATCGCGGCAGCAAGTGGGCAACTCGCCGCTTTGAAAGCGCATAAAAAAGGGTTGCTGCAACAATTGTTTCCGAACACAGGCAGCGATACATCTTCGTGAGTCACTTCATCTATCCTCTTGAAACCCGCCGTTTCAACGGCGGGGCGATTCATCACCACCTCCCCACATCTATCATCTATTCAAAGCATCCCATCAGATGTGATGTTTTGAATAGATGTTAGATGTAGGAAGGTAGGTGTGTCCTATCCCCTCGTTGAAACGAGGGGTTACAAGATGATAGATGTAGGAAGATGGTTTTATGTCGATTTAGTAATAAAAAAAAGGAAATCGGGCCTGTTTTTTCAATAAAATGTTACGTTTGCCGTCTAAAAACAATCATTATTTAACGTACACATCAAAAAAGAAAACGCTCATGGCACAAGTACGTATCTGGATACATGCCGTTTGGGGAACTAAAAGCCGTTCTCCATTTATGCAGAATAAAAACAGGCGCATCGACCTGTTCAAGCACATTAAAGCGAATGCAAAAGAGAAAAAAATCTATTTGGATTTTATCAATGGTGAAGCCGACCACGTGCATTGTCTTATCTCTATGGCTTGCGACCAAAACATTGCCCAAATAATAAAACTTTTGAAAGGGGAAAGTTCGCATTTTGCGAATAAGACAAATCTGTTTGAAACTGAATTTGATTGGGCAGATGATTATTACGCCGCTTCTGTTAGTCAATCGCACGTGGAACTTGTCCGCAATTACATAAAAAACCAAGAGGAACACCATAAAAAGAGGACGTTCACGGAGGAGTGTGAATTGTTTATGAAAAAATATGGGTTTACGCGTCTCTTGGGTTAAAGGGATGATAGATGTGGGTCGGGCGGGTTGTCTCGCGTGCTTAGGTATTTTTGTTGTCACTACATCTATCATCTTGAAACCCGCCGTTTTAACGGCGGGGCAGTTCATCACCTACCGCTCACATCTATCATCTATTCAAGACATTCCATCCGATGTGATGTTTTGAATAGATGTTAGATGTGGGAGGGAGGTATATCATATCCCCTCGTTGAAACGAGGGGTTTCAAGATGATAGATGTGAGACGCTGGGTGTAAGAGTAGCCATTTTAGCTTTCCCGCCATTGAAACGAGGGGTTTCAAGATGGTAGATGTTGCAGCAACTTAGGACTTTAACTAAGCTTTATTCAAAACGTCGAGGGAGTAAACCACGCCGACGTTGGACTTAACAATAAAAAATTAATTATGGCCGTACAGAACAACCAACAACAACTTGGTAAAACCCTTTGGAGCATCGCAGACCAACTACGCGGCTCAATGAGTGCCGACGACTTTCGGGATTATATGCTCTCGTTTCTCTTTTTGCGCTACCTATCCGACAACTACGAAGCGGCGGCTAAAAAAGAATTGGGCGCAGACTACCCCCTCAGTATCGGCGACGAAAAAGGGCCACCTTTGGCCGTTTGGTACGCCGCAAATGCCGATGATGCGGCAGATTTTGAGAAGCAAATGCGCCGCAAAGTGCATTATGTCATAAAGCCGTCGCACTTGTGGCGCAATTTAGCCGAATTAGCCCGTACCCAAAGCAATGCCGTATTAAGCACGCTTCAAGCGGGATTCAAGTACATCGAAAACGAATCTTTTGACAGTGCCTTTTTGGGTTTATTCTCCGAAATCAATCTTAATTCGGAGAAATTGGGTAGAGATTATACCGAACGCAACGCCAAACTTTGCACCATCATTACTAAAATCGCCGAAGGGATTGCCGAGTTTTCTACCGATACCGATACTTTAGGCGATGCGTATGAGTATTTGATAGGGCAGTTTGCGGCAGGTTCAGGCAAAAAAGCGGGTGAATTTTACACACCACAGCAGATTTCTACTATCCTTTCCGAAATTGTCACTTTAGACAGCCAAGAACCCAGTACAGGTAAAAAGAAACGACTTGAAAAAGTGTTGGACTTTACGTGCGGTTCGGGTTCGTTGCTCCTAAACGTCCGCCATCAATTAGGCACTAACGGCATCGGCAAAATATATGGGCAAGAGAAAAACATCACGACCTACAACTTAGCCCGTATGAATATGCTCTTGCATGGCGTGAAAGATACCGAATTTGAGATACATCACGGCGACACGCTACTCAATCAATGGGACATTTTGAACGAAATGAATCCCGCCAAGAAGGTGGAATTTGACGCCATAGTCGCCAATCCGCCTTTTAGTTTGCGTTGGGAACCCAAAGAGGAAATGGGTCAAGATTTTCGTTTCAAAAGCTACGGCCTTGCGCCAAAGTCCGCCGCTGACTTTGCTTTTTTATTGCACGGTTTTCATTTCTTGGGTAAAGAAGGTGTTATGGCGATTATCCTACCGCACGGCGTTTTGTTCAGAGGTGGCGTAGAAGACCGCATGCGTACCAAGCTCTTAAAAGATGGTCACATAGATACCGTCATTGGTTTACCTGCCAATTTGTTTTTTTCAACGGGCATCCCCGTCAGTATTTTAGTTTTGAAAAAGTGTAAGAAGTACGACGATGTATTGTTTATCAACGCCAGCGAATATTTTGACAAAGGGAAGAAACAAAATCAATTATCGCCCGCGCATATCGAAAAAATAGTAGAAACTTATAAATACCGCAAAGAAGAAGATATACGCTATTCGCGCCGTGTACAGATGTCAGAAATCGAGGCAAATGACTACAATCTCAATATATCGCGCTACGTAAGTACGAGTAAGACGGAGGAAATAATTGACTTGACAAAAACGCATCAAGATTTGCAGACAATAGAAGCAACGATTAAAACAGCATTGGACGCCCACAATCAGTTTCTTAAAGAGTTGGGTTTGCCGCTTATCCCGAGTTAAAGGGCGTGTTTAAAGGCCATTTTGCGCCAAAACAGCCGTTTTATAAACGTCTTCGAGGTTAAAAACCTCGACGACGTTATCTATTTCACCTTAAAAACGGAAGTCGTCACCTCACAAAGAGAGGTCATCACTTCACAAAGAGAGGTCATCACTTCAAAAACAAAGCCGTTCACCTCCAATAGAGAAGTGAACGGCTTTTGTATTGCGGCAACCCATTCGACGATTAAGCTGCGGCGGGTTTTGCGGGTTTTTCCACCTTTTGACTTGTGCTGCCACCGCCTTTGCTGCGGTTAACAGCGTCAATCTCATTTTGGGCGGCAATGGCGTCAAGGTCTTTATCCTTTACGCCGACTTTGACGTTTTCAATGAAACGGCTGTAAAAATTGAGTTCTTCGCCGCCACTAATGCCCATCAAGTAATCTACAAGTTCGACCAAAGGCGTCAAGTGGTCGCGCTTAAATACTTTCAACTGATTGTAGAGGGCATTGTCCATTTTTGGGGCCTCTGTGGTCATTGAACTAGGCGCGAACTTGGGGTACTTCAACACAATCGGCAACATACTGTCCGCTTCTTTTTCGCGGGCGTCGCCTTTCTTAGCAATCCGTTTGTATTCATCGTCGGGCATAATGGGTTTAACGGGCAAAGCCGCAATGATGGATTGAATGGCCGTTTGAGCCTGAGTAATTTGTGCATCTGACATTGTTTCGTTGATGCGATTTGCAAGGAGGTCTGCCATCGGATAAATGGTTTTTAAAGTGAGAAAATCAAATGTGAGAAATTTTCATAAAGTTACGCACGTTGTGTTTTAATTGTTACCAAATAAGTAAATTTTAATATAATTATTTTCCCCTATCTTAAAAGTTGATGTTCTGGAACGGCCACAACAAAGCCCGTCGAATCGTTTGCTTCGACGGGCTTTGTTGATATTGCCCCCTCAGTAATTTAGACAAAATTCTGAAAACGAGGGGATTGTTACGCGTCCGAAAAGCGGGTGAAATTACCTTTTCAAAAGCGATTATTTCGCGCAAAGGTGTGCCAATTCTTTACCGAACAATTGCCGTATGCCTTGCAGCAAATTCAAGTGCAAGCGGGGTATTATCGCTCCGATAATCCTATCAATTTTGATTTCATTTCGTTGTTGGAAATACGGTTGAAACACTACGGTCGCGCTAAATACTGAGGGGGTCGCCTTCATTCAGTTTGCAATAAGCCCATCGAATCAAGCGGATTCGATGGGCTTTGTTTTTCATTTTGTCGTGTTATCTGCATAAAAAACTTGATAATTTATTTCCTTTCTGTATCTTTGCAACGCATAAAATCACGTAAAATGACCGTATCACAGAAAATAGAAAAGCAATTGCAGCAGATACCCGAAGGCACGACGTTTAGGTATCAAGGTTTAGCAATTGAAGCGTCGGAATACCCTGCGGCATCTAAAACGATAGAAAGACTTATCACGAAAGGAACGTTACAAAGAGCGTCAAAAGGCGTGTTTTACAAGCCAAAACAAACGGTATTTGGTGCATTAAAGCCAAGTGACGACGAATTGTTGAAGCAATATCTTTTCAAAGACGGGCAAAGGGTTGCTTACATAACAGGCGCAAGTTTATACAATCAGATGGGTTTGACAACGCAAGTTCCGTACATTATTACCGTCGCAAGCAAAACAAGACGCGCTTTCACATCAATCGGCAACTTGATGATTAAACCCGCTAAAAGTTATGTTGAAGTGACGGATGATAATTACAAACTTTTGGGCATCTTGGACGCGATAAAGGATTTCAATACGATTTCTGATATAAACTATGAATTAGGTATAACCTTGATAATAAGCAAGTTGAGAACATTAAGTCTAAACGAAATAACCGAAATTATAAAATATTCCTTAAATTATCCACCTCGTACAAGGGCTTTATTGGGGGCAATGTTGGAAATAATGAATAAATCTTTGGTATTGAACGTGTTGAAATCAAGCCTAAATCCTTTGTCTAAATACACTTATGGCATTAAAAACGGTATTTTACCTAACGCCTTAGAATGGCAATTAAAATAAGAAATAACAACGCTTGGCTATCAAATCATCCCACCCAATCCATTTTATTTTCGGACACACTAAACACTTGGCAGCACATCCGAAAAACCTATAATTCCGATTTCAAAGCATTGGTTTTTGGTGCTTTGCCCACAGAAAAAGACATTCTTTCGACCTTAAATGACGTATCAAATCGTTTAAAACCTACAAAATGGACAATCGAATAGACCCCTCAGTATTTGAGTGTTTTAGAGAGTCACAAGTATTATTTTGTAAAAATTGCATCTTATTTGTACCTCGATTGATTTTACTTAACTCCAATTAATTGATTATCAATATTTTATCTTTACTTGTTATTTTCTGTATTGGGAAGTAAGAAGCATTGAGGTATTTTTTATACATATACCCAAAAGTGATGTAATCTTATCATAGTGGTATCAGTTCGAGAATGAGCAGATAGTAAAGTAGCTATTGAGTTTGTACTCACCTTTTGTAGTTGTTCGGTTGCGTCCCATTGAGCATCATAAACCCATTGATTCACTTTTTCAAACCAAAAATCAAAGTCATTATCTTTAACGAAAGCAATAATGCCACTATCTGAAAAAGGCATATCTGCATTATCAACGCCGTGCTGCATATCTTTGAATCGTTGAATTGCTGCTCCTTTTCCGTAAACGTATTCATAATCATTCCGTGGCTGTTGCATTGTTCCACTTGGCGGTGTAGGCAATAGTTTTGCTTCTATGACAAATAATAGATTTGCGCCTTTGTATATGCCAATATCTACTGTACTGCTGCCTTTTTGAGCGTTTTCTCTGTTAAAATAAAATGCAGATTTGCAATCGTTAGTCATGAACAAGCAAAAAGCTGTGGAATGTTGATTTTCATTTTTTTTCTTGGCCAAAACGGCACTAAACTCTTTTGAAGAAGCAAAGAAAGGAAGTCTATCACTTATCATGGTGACAAGCTGGCGAACTACTTTGTTGGGTTTTAGTTCTCTGAATGTTTCTATGCCGTTTGCTGCCATGAGCATTAATAGCCATTTTTCTTCAAGTCCATAAATGTATCGTCCGCATCCCTCAAAGCGGTGGATTGAAGCCAATATCTTCTGGCGTTGGGTTTAATTAAATAAACACAATCGTAACCATCAATCTGTTGATAGTAACGAATAATTCTTGTGTAATGGATGCCACTATTCGATTGGATGTTAGCCAAAAGGACATTAAACGCTTGTTCAGTACCCGTTTTAAAATCATACGGTAAACCACCCTCTTTGCCAAAACCAAACTGATAACTTACAAATGTGGGCGTTTGAACCACTTGGCCTGCTTGCCAAGATTTACCATCTTCGGCGTAAATCTCATTTAACACACCGCAATACACTTTGCCAAATGCTTCCAATTCTGGTTCATTGATTGGCTCGTGAAGAATGTGTCCATCATTGTTTTTTGTTATGGCTTTACCCAAGTGGCGATAATAGGCTAATACATCATTTACAATGATTGACTCGTACTCAGAAGTCTCCAAATATTTTCCTTCTTGTGGATAAGGCAGGTTGTCTATGTCTTCTTTGAGAAAAGAGGTTTCATGAGAAACAAGAACTCTTGAGCTTCTTCCTAAAATAAATGCTTTATACAAGTCCGAAGTTTTTTCATTAGTATGAAGTTTATTGTAAATTTCATGCAATTCATCTTCATCAGACTTGGGAGAAGAAATGCCAATGTAAGTTATATTAAAACAGACATAATCCTTGGTGAAAGCAATTGGAAATTTAGCGTTTGATTTTTCCAAAACTAAACCAAAAATAATATGAGGGTTGGCAAAAAGTTCTTTTTTCCTAGGTTCTGCAAATAACGCTGCCTTTTCAGGCATCCTTTCAAATTGACCAAATTCATCCAAGGTACTAGGTTTTACTGTGTCCTTACCAGTTATAAAATCGGCAGGTACTCTTTTCCTATTTTTATGGTTTGTTTTATAGCCACTACTATACAACCACTCATTCTTATTCTCTTTTACTTCTAAAAATTGTTTTAATGTCTCTAATAGACTTAACCGATAAACCAAATGAAATAACCGCCCACCGCCAAGTAGATTTGTCTTCCAAATAAATTGTTTTTTCTCATCAACCGCCCAATCCCAGCGAACACGGTATTTGTCGTAATAATCAATCTCAAAAGATAGTTTCTGTTCACTTAGTAACTCTCGTTTAACTATAATATGTTCTATTGATTGATATTGGGAAGGCTTATTTTGTAATATCAAAACTAAAACAGGAGTCCTTCCTGTTTTTTTATTTTCAACTCCTTTGATATTTTTTTTAAGAAAAAGAGACTCTCTCAAATGTGTAAAGTCATATATCTTCTCAACGGTATAGTTGTTGAAAATTCTTTTCCGATATTCTTGGCCATTGACACCATATAAAAAGTTATTTGAAGGGAGTATCATACTCACTTTTTTCCCAAAAAATAAAGCAGCCTCAAAGAATTTCAATGACAATTTATTGCCTGGCACTTCTTTTCCAAACAAATCTTTTAAGTCTGCATCGGTAATAGTTCCTTTTGACGACACATTAAATGGTGGATTCCCAATAACCAAGTCAAAGTACCCTTTTTTGTCTTCCGCAGATTTTGCCCAATCTGTAAAATTTAAACCTTGAATATTTTGTTGACTTAAATCCTTGAATGTTAGATCGTTCCAAATCTCTTTGGGCGTCAATTTGTCTAAAAAAGCCGTTGTTAAGCCAAAAATGCTAACGATTGCCGCCACTTCTTCAATGTCAACACCAAAAATATTTTGTTCCAAAATTTGTTTGGCCGTTTCTTTATCGGGATAAGCAACTTCGTTCGTTTTCCGCCAATTGTTGATGGCCCACCACTGCAACATCCGTTTGTAAGCGGCAACCAAGAAGACGCCCGAACCACAGGCAGGGTCTAAAACTTTAAACGTCAAATTATCAAATAATTCAGGTTGTTCCAAAGGCATGGCCTCATCAATCATTAAATTGACTAAGTGCAAGGGCGTATAAACCACATCTTTTCTTACTTCTTCGTTTCGCCCCGCTTCTTCCTGTATGAAATTTTCATAAATGGCACTGATAACTTCGGCTGGCAGATGGTTGAAACTGTATTGCTCCCATATGAAAATTTGGTTTGTTTTTACATCTGTTTTAGTATTTAAAAAATTGGCAACTGAATTCAGATTAGCGTGGGCGATTTTTTCTTGCTCTTCTTCCGTAAAAGTATCAAATATTTTCCCGTTAAATACTTTTCCTAAATCATTAAGAATACTTAAGCATTTTCCCTTTCTTAATCCTTCCTCAAATGTCTCTGTTTCTAAATTATGTTTTCTATAAATACTTTTCAATGTGTGTTTGCCATCATCGTCTTTAATTTCTTCTAGAAACTTAATCAATATAGAAGTAATCAACAACTTATCAATCGTCACAGCTTTAAGTTCATCTATTGAAGAGTCTTTTAGAAGTTTTTTCCGCACATCCATAAGATAATCCAATAGGAAACTATACGGATTGCTGTTGCCGTCAATTTTGTCTTGAAAATCACTTTGTTCCCAAAATGTACCACTGCCAAATAGATGGGCTGAAAACCTTGAATCTTCAAAATTTTCAATCGTCGTTTGCGCCAATACCAAGTCTTTGTGGTCAAGGGTTACATCATCTACATCACGCTTTGCGGGTTTTCGAGCATTTATAATATCTACCCGCGTTTCGCCAAGTAAGATATACATTTCGGTTTTTCCTGCACTCCATAACTCCGCGTGCAATACTTTATGAGGTTTTGTATTGAAAAAACTATCCGATTGATAAAAAATACAAACAGCAGGTGTGGAAGAATAAGGTATTACATCTGCTTCATTTTTATAAAAACGCCTAAAATAAACCGCATCGGCAGACGTACTCAACTGTTTTGCTTCCTCAATATATAAGCGTTCCACATGGTTTTGAGCCTCGCCCAAGTCATGGACAAGCCCAAAGGTTGTGGTAAAACCCAACGTATTGAGAACGTTATTTTTCATCTTAAAAAGCCCGTTGATTATAGAAGTTAATTTTATTGTCTGATTCCATGAATCTACCTATCTCAAGGTAGCTATGCTATGTAGGATTGGATTAGTTGTTTTTTTTCCTCACAAATGTTTCAAGTTTAATGCTTGTAATGATAAAATTACGTACAAATGTACGTAATTTTATCATTTAGGCAAGAAAATTCTAACTTTTTATTTTATTTTTTCTTTCAATCAGTATTTATATCTTGATTGTAATGTCAGATAAAAAAGGGATTATTTAAGTGTATCACTACTCTGTTAGTCAAAAATACCCGCTTATACTGAGGAGGATCTTCCATAATTACTCATTAAAAAAAGCCGCTCCGATGCCTCGGAACGGCTTTTTTACTGAGGGGGGGGAAATACGTTAAAACGTCGGCGCGGTTTAAAACCCTGTCCATTACCCGTAAGTTTTTTTGACTCCATAAATCCGTAGGATTTACACATTTATAGGAAAAACGAACGAACAGCATCCCGAATCCGTTAGGATTCGCACGTTTGTTCAAAATGCGCCAAACTTTCAACGTGCAAATCCTAACGGATTCGGGGAGCTTGTACGGTTGTTTTATCTATAAACGTGCGAATCCTAACGGATTCGGGCTTTTTAAAAAATATGGATAATGGACAGGGTTTTAAACCTCGCCGACGTTGAACCCACATCAAATGCACATTACGCCACCGCCACCAACGTCACATTGAGCCGCGACATCACGCCCGTCTTAACGGCTTCCGCTTCAAAAACCTGCGTCACGTAGCCCGTGGCCGAAAAAGTCACTGCATACTTGCCCATACTGAGGGGGGTGTATTCGTAGCGACCGTCGGCGTCGCAGCCCACGGTTTTGGCGTTACCTTTGATGGACACGCCGACATTCGGGACGGGTTGTGCGTTGGCATCCAACACTTTGCCGTTGATGCCTGCGTGTTTTGTGCCTTGCACTTGCGCGAGTTGCGCCGAAAACGTGAATTGCTCGGCCAAGGCGGGGTTGGTGTCTTCATAGAACAACTGACCCGTTTTCAAGGCCGCCATAAGCGTCGTGTTGACCGCATTGAGGGCTTCCACCTTGGCGTCGGCTTTGCTCATGCCTTTGGCGAGCGCGAGCCACGCGTTGTAACGCGTCTGCATTTTGGCGATAGCGACGTTGAAATCGGCGATAAACGTCGTTGGCATGGTGTCGTTGGCCAACAATGCCGCTTTGTTGTCTTCCAAAAACGGCACGGCGGAACTGATAAAACCCGTCATGCTTGCCCAATCGCCATTTTTGGCTTTCATAAAATAATCAAAACCCGCTTGGCCGTAAGCGTTGTCTCGACGGCTTTTGTCGAACGAATCGGCGATGTAGGATTTGAAAAACGCCGCCGATTTGACGAAGGCTGCCCTGTCTTCTTCAAAGGCCAACACAGCATCGGCGGTGAAAGCGCGGCGCGTTTTATCGTCGGGCATCAAATCGGCGGCTTGAAGGTCAGACCGTAAAGCGTCAAAAAAAGGTACGGTGTATTTGGGTTTGACCGTCATAAGGTCAGCAGAATGCTCGGTGAGCAAGTTGATGCAAAGGTTAGCGGTGCTAACAAAGGCGTTTTGAGAACAATTGAAATTAGAGGAAACAGACATTTTTTAAATGTTTTTGATGTGAAAGAATCATTTGAATAGCATCGTGTACAAATCTTATTGAAAGATTTGCGAAATCTTAAAAATTGCGCAAATCTGATACCCCTCAGTATTTTATAAAAGTGCCTAAAGTGAAAGTGGTTTTCGGATTTGTCTCATTTCCCAACATCTTTATCGCTGCCCGTAGATTGCATCTACGGTTATTCGTATTCAACGCCTTCGGCGTTGTTAGAAAATGCGCTTTTATTTAATTCGCGTTCCTATGTTTCTATCCGATAAAAAAGAAAATATTTTCGGAATTATCGGCTTTATGGTACGACGCACGTTAGGGGAACTTTTAAAGTTCCCCGAACGTTGAAAAAACTCTAATTTATTGATTTTCAACGGGTTACAATCTGATGCGGGTTACAATCTGACGCGGGTTACAAACCCGCGTCAGATTTGATGTTGCGTCTTTTAACCGATAATTCCGAAAAAAAATCCGAAAACTACTTTCACCTCAGTAGAAAATCATTGTAGCGTTCGCCAAAATCATTGTAGCGTTCGCTAAAATCATTGTAGCGTTTGCTAAAATCATTGTAGCGTTTGCCAAAATCATTGTAGCGTTTGCCAAAATCATTGTAGCGTTTGCCAAAATCATTGTAGCGTTTGCCAAAATCATTGTAGCGTTCGCCAAAATCATTGTAGCGCATTCAAAACGCTCATTCATCTATTTCAGACAACGTTTTGCCCAAAGACAGTCGCGCAAAGCGGATTTTAAAAGCTCAAAAAGGGAAGCCCGAAGCATAATAATCGGGAAAAGACGGCGGAAAGTCGTTCTTTGTCAGATGGTTATCAATTACTTTTTGTGTCGTGTATATTACGTTTTTGGGTACAGTCGGTGCGGGTATCGGTTGATGTTATCAGTAGGTTGAGGTGGTTGCCGCGTAACGCACGTTGTTGAGCCACCTACTCAATGAACGCGGTACAAAAATAATAATGTTTTCTTCTTAATGACAAATTTTTACGCATAAAAAAGATATTTATTTTACTTTTTTTACTGAGGGGTACACATTTACGAAATCTTAAGATGTTGTAAATATTGGTGCTAGTCTGTCAATTTGTTCAAAAATTTTATAATTGAGTACCCAACTTCTCGCCCTAAATTGACGGGGACGGCGTTGCCAATTTGCTTGTATTGTTGCGCCACCGAGCCTTCAAAAGCCCAATCGTCGGGAAAAGTTTGAATGCGGGCATATTCTCGAACCGTAAAAGGCCGCGTTTCTTCGGGATGACAGCGTTCGGTTTGTTTTTGAGCGGGGCTACAGGTAAGCGTCAGACAGGGTTCGTCCCAACCGATGCGCCGCGCAATGCCCGTTTTACCGCCGCCAAGATGAAAGCTGCCGCCCATAAATTGTTTTTGAATGTCCAATGGCAAATCGCGCCAATAGCCTTTTGGTGGCACTAAATCCAAGACATCAATTTTGCTTTTTGGATAGGTAGAACCGACGGAAGGCGGCACGTCGCAATCGAACAAATCGCCTTTTTTCAAGGCATCTTGAAGGGTGTAAATGTGTTTGTAGGGCGTTGGATAGTCGTAAGTTGCCGCAATATCTTTTCTGATACCGACCAAAATCAGCCGTTCTCTTTTTTGTGGTACGTTGTAATGTATGGCTTTCAACACTTGAAACGGGACGACATTGTAGCCAATTTCATCCAAAATGGACAGCATTCCTTGCAGGGTTTTACCGCCTTCGTGGCTCAATAGGCCGCGCACGTTTTCGCCAATGCAAATCGGCGGATTGACTTCTTGAACAACACGGGCGAACTCATAGAAAAGTGTCCCGCGTGCATCCGCCAAACCCAATTTCTTACCCGCATAACTGAACGCTTGACAAGGAAAACCACCCGTGACGACATCCACTTTGTTGTGGTAGTGCGTGAAATCGTGGTCTTTAATGTCACCTTCCAAGACTGTCCAATTCGGTCTGTTTTTACGCAAAGTCTGACACGCCCATTTGTCAATCTCGTTTAAGGCCACGCACTTCAATCCCGCTTTTTCCAAACCGACAGCCAAACCACCTGCACCCGCAAAAAGCTCTAAAATGGTGTAATCACGCTTCGGTTTGACGTAGTTTGATACTGTTTCGACGGCATCGCGGGCGAAAAACCCCGAAAAAACGGCTTCTACCTCGTCTTTTCGGTAAAGACGATAATTGCTAAAGGGTTCGCGGATAGCCGAAAACTTGCCTTCTCTGTCCCATCTTCTGAGGGTTTCCTTACTTTTGCCAATCAACTCTGAAGCCTCCGACAATGTTAAATAATCATTCATAACCTACTAGCGTAACCTTATACATTGGTTACAAATTTACGACAAATGTACAACCCCCAAACTTATTCAACAAAAAAAACACTATTTAAAATGTCGCTAAAACATAAAGTATAAAATTGCTTTTTTCAACGTGTTGATAATCAGGTTTTTATGGCTTTTCACCTTTTGGAAATTGCTGTTTCTCATTGCTCAAAATGCTCAAAATACTGAGGGGTCTATTTTTTTCATCGGAATTATCGGCTTTGTGGTACAAAAGCTTTTTTCAATAATTAATAATTTGTAACTCATTGATTAGTTCAACGTTCGGGGAACTTTAAAAGTTCCCCGAACGTGCGCCATAACGTGCGCCGTACCATAAAGCCGATAATTCCGTTTTTCATTAATCAATAAAAAGGGGTCAAAGACGTTTAAGCACTGCCTCAAATTAATTATTCCATAAAAAGGGTTATTTTGAAAACCGTGGATTGAACTCCACGGCTACGATATCGACTATCCCTACGGAATTTAGCCGTTTTTAACCCTTAATTCGTATTATTCACTGATGTTACGCAAGCCAGAAGTGCTTGAATATGAATAACCGTAGGTGAAACCTACGGAATACATGAAAAGCGACTTTCCAACTCCGAAGAAGTTGAACTTACTTGTCCTTCATTGATAGAGAAGTTCAACTCCTTCGGAGTTAGGAACAAGCCTAGCACTGAATCCGTAGGTTACACCTACGGTTATTCATACTTTAACTCCTTCGGAGTTTGGCCTGCGTAACATCAGTTATTCATCAGTTATTCATCAGTTATTCATCAGTTATTTATCAGTTATTTATCAGTTATTTATCAGTTATTTATCAGTTATTTATCAGTTATTTATCAGTTATTTATCAGTTATTTATCAGT
>JAYSRS010000209.1:0-5340 GCA_043720935.1 Saprospiraceae bacterium | reverse complement strand
AGTTCATTCATCCCGATTTGTTTGCCGAATACAAGGAAATTGGCTTGGCGAAGGGCTTTAATTTCGTCGAATCGGGGCCTTTGGTGCGGTCGAGTTATCATGCGGAACGGCATATTTAGTTTTGAGTACCCCCAGTATTTTTCCCTTTCCAGCAAAAAAATAAGCCGCGTCAGTCCTAACAGACCGACGCGGCATTTTTTGTGAAAGTGGTGTGCTTTATTTTTTGATAAAGCTAGAAATGTACGTTGTGGCGATGCCACCGACTGCTGACATCAGCATCGTTTTCCAGTCACCACCCGTTGCACCTGCCGTGACAACGCCCAAAAGTGGAGCTAATAAGCTACCACCGACATTGCCACCGACGACACCCGCAACCGCGTTGCCAACTTGACCGTAATTTGAGCCTTTGCCCAACATTCCCATAAGCAAGCCACCACCGCCACCGAGGAGAGAATTGATTAAGTATTCCATTTAAAAAAAACGTTTAAAGTTGAGAAATTTCGTTATTGAATACTCAAAGGTAATATGATTTGTTGAAATGCAAATAAAACGACATAAAATTTTTAAAATTATTTTGTTGAGCAATTATTATATTAATTAAAATATTTATTTAATGTAATAACTTAGTGACTTAGGCACGCAGAAAAAATAAAAGCGTATTTTCACACAGAGTTCACAGAGGCCACAGAGTATTGATAATCAATTACTTATAATACTCTGTGGCCTCTATAAACTCTGTGCGAAAATGATACTTTATTTGTGTGGCGTTCCTTAGAAATCTCGTTAGCCGTTCATTTTACCTTCTTTAACGAAATTTTAACCACAAAAAACGAAAAGAGAAACAACGAATTTCCACACAAAGTTACCTTTGCGCCCATCTCCGTCAAAAAACGAGATAATCAGAATCATCTATTTTTATTTAAAACTTAAAACGCATTATCAGAAATGAAAAAAGTATTAGTTGCTGCGCTTTTGTTCGCCTTCGCTACATTCGCACAAGCTCAAACAGCCGCTCCTGCAGCCGCTGAAGCACCAAAAAAAGAGAAAAAAGCGAAAGCTAAAAAAGCAGATGCTACGGCTGCTACACCTGCGGCAACAACGGGTGCAACTGCACCTGCTGCACCGAAAAAAGAGAAAAAAGCGAAAGCTGCTGCCGCAACAGCTCCTGCTGCAACGGACGCGGCGGCTGCTCCTGCTGCACCAAAAAAAGAAAAGAAAGCCAAGGCTGCTGCCACAACTGTTGCTGCTACAACTGACGCGCCTGCTGCGCCTGCTGCGCCGAAAAAGGAAAAAAAAGCTAAGAAAACAGATGCTGCTGCTGCGACAACAACAGCCCCTGCACCAGGGGCCACAACACCTGCCGCTCCTGCTGCTGCACCTAAAAAGGAGAAAAAAGCTAAAACAGCTGCTGCTGCACCTGCCGCAACAACAGAAGCTGCGCCTGCTGCTGCACCCGCAAAAGCTAAAACGGCAAAAGCTAAAGTTGCACCTGCAAGCACGGCTGCTGCGGGTAGCGACCCTGTAAAAGGTACGGACGACAAAGGCCGCACAATTTATGAAGGCGCAAAAGGTGGTCAGTATTACATCAATACCAACGGCAATAAAACGTATTTGAAATCAGATAAAAAACTGTAAATCAGCGTTTTATGATGTATTGAAAAAGCCGCTTCGATTCAAAATCGGGGCGGCTTTTTTAATGTATTTGACCATTCGGAACAAAAATACTGAGGGGGTATTTTTTTGAGCGAATGGCTAAAACTTTAATTTAAACCTTTTGTTTTTATTCAATTACCAATGTTTACGCCCTTAAAACGCTCATTTTCCTCTTTGAAAATGTAATTTTGCGCCGAAAATGGGGGTTTAATACCTTGTAACTTTTTTAGGGCAATACCCTCCAAAGGTTCTAAATTTACAAATAATCACGGCATTGCGCCCGTGCAACGTATGAAAAAATCTCTAACACGACAAGCAGACGCCATTTTACCAACCGATTGGGGCGCGTTCCAAATTATAGCTTATAGTCGTAAAAAAAATGATGTCCTGCCACATTTGGCGATGGTTGCCGAAGGTTTTGACCCAAAAAATGCGCCGACCGTTGTGCGGATTCACTCGGAATGTATGACGGGCGATGTGTTTCATTCGCACCGTTGCGATTGCGGCGAACAGTTAGATTATGCCATGAAACAGGCGGCAAAAACGAGTGGCATCGTCGTTTATTTACGTCAGGAAGGGCGTGGCATCGGTCTGATTAACAAATTGAAAGCCTACCGTTTGCAGGATAAAGGGATGAATACGTTGGAAGCAAATCTGCATTTAGGCTTTGCGGCTGATGCGCGCACGTATGAGGACGCGGCGATAATTTTAAAGGACTTAGGCGTTGAATCAGTCGCTTTAATGACTAATAATCCATTGAAAATCAATGCTTTGCAAGATTTAGGCATCGTTGTTGCCGAACGTTTACCAATTCTAATTGAACCCAAAACAGAGAACGCGGCGTATTTGAAAACCAAGCAAAAAGAGATGGGGCATTTGTTGGATTTGGCGAATTGATACCCCTCAGTATAAAAGTAGTTCTGTTGTAACGTGCATTGTTGCAACGAGTTTTGTCATTCAGAAGGAATCTTTATCTTGTGTGTCGCTATCAACACGCCACCAAATAGAGGTTCCTTCTGAATGACAAAATAGGATTTAATAGCTCACCGTTTTCTTTACATTCGACGGCGTATTTTTAACTTCATCAATACTCACGCGCTTCCCATTTTTGAAAACAACGATAAACGCATCTCCGAAACCATTGACTTTCAATTGTTTAAGTTTGGTCGCCGTGTCGTTATAATCGCTAAAACCTGTTTGGAAATACTTAAACACATTATTTTCTTTTATTACTTCTAAGCCTTCCACCGATTGCCATTCTTTGGTTTGGCTTTGGTCACGGCTTGATGTGGCGAGTTGAATCTTAAAAACGACCCCCTCAGTATTTTGAGCGTTTTGAGCATTTTCGGGCTTCCATAAGCGTTTTGGCGACGCTTTTGCTTCTGTAATTTGCTCATCTTCCTTCGTTTCGACCGTTTTTTTGTACTTTGCGAAAGCCAATAAAATCGCTTCCGAAATGGTTTCTTGACCGTCTGCCGTGCTTAAAAAATAGCCTTCGTTGCGGTGGTTCAAAAAGCCTGTTTCAATCAAAACGCTTGGCATCGTGGTCTCTTTAATCACAATAAAACCCGCTTGTTTGACGCCTAAACTCTTGCGCCCTGCGTTGACTTTAAAACTTTCTTCGACCATTTTGGCGAACAAAATAGACTTATCCAAGTACGCGTTTTGGAACAAACTGAACATAATATACGCTTCATTTGAGTTCGGGTCGAAGCCATCGTATTGCTTTTCGTAGTCACTTTCAAGCAAAATCGCCCCATTTTCACGTCTTGCGACATCAAAATTCTCCTCTTTTTTGTGCATACCCAATACGTAGGTTTCCGTACCAAACGCACCCGATTTTTCGTCCGTCGAGTTGCAATGAATCGAGATAAACAGGTCAGCTTTGGCCTTGTTAGCAATCTCGGCGCGGCGGTGCAATTCGATAAATTCGTCTTTGTCGCGGGTGTAAATAATCTCGATATGGGGAAAATTGGCCTTGATTTTTTCGCCCAATTTCAAGGCAATAGCGAGCGTATTTTTCTTTTCGACGCCCGATTCGCCATGGCAGCCGCTATCGTGGCCGCCGTGACCCGCATCAATTACTACTTTTTTAATACGGTAATCTTTGCCGTCATTCGACAATGGCAACGTATTTTCGCCCTTAAATTCCGTAGAATCAATGGTTTCGGGCGGCGTTAATTTTTTGTTAAAAACGCTTTCTTTGGAAGCTAAAAGCGGCAGAACGAACAACAAAGGCGTTAGGAACAAGCCATAGAGAATAGTTTTCTTCATAAGTTTTGTATTGAATAATGAACTGTTAATTTTCATCGTTTAAGTGCATTCGTTTGAATTGATTGTTAATTTTATTGGGCTTTAATTTTATTAAAAACTTGATTTAAAATCTCTTATACTTTACGATTTTAGATTTTATTTGTTTCAAATTCCGTTTTAAACAAATTCTTAGGCACTGATAAGAGCAAGTTTAATGCACCATTCCCGAAGGGAATTTATGTTTATAGCAAATATCAAAGCGATGTATCTTAATCTCGAAGGAATTGTATGTAAAATGATGCCTTAACATACAATCCCTTCAGGACTAAAGCCACTTTTACGCTGTTTTCTACAACGCGCAATGCTCGACTATATAAATTTTTCTGAATTTGTACCGTAAATAAATCTCCCAACCACAAATTCAGGGACAAAAATACACAGTTTTTTATTTTGAAAGCAACCATCATACACATAATTATTGCGTTTATCGCCTTTTTGCCGTCTGCCTACGCACAACTGCCTACGCGACCTACGCCAAAACCGCCCACAACTTATGGGCGACTTGATTCCATTTTTCCAGTAACGCCGACATCACAAGTCAATGGCAAATCGCTTGATTCACTAGGAAAAAACGCTGTTTTGGCCACTGATTCCCTTGGAAATGTTATCAGTTTAGCCAAAGATTCGTTGACAAAAGCTGTGGTTTATTCCCAAGATTCGATGGACGCACCCGTGGATTATGGTGGGCGTGATTCCATTTTTTTTGACAACAAAAACAGCCGCGTACACCTCTATGGACAGGCGTTTGTGAAGTACAGAAACTTGGATTTGACGGCCAATTACATTGTTATTGACACCAAAAACAGCATTGCGACCGCCGAACCTTACCCCGATTCGTCGGGTGCGTTGAAAGGTTTTCCGCATTTTAAAGACGGTACGCAGGACTTGGATTTGAAGAAATTGAAGTACAATTTTAAGACCAGTAAAGGGATTGCTTACGACGTGACGACAAAACAAAACGACGTTTTTGTGCATGGTGGCGTCTCAAAATTCGTCAGTGCCAAAGGTGATACATCGCGTAAAGGTGATGTTGTATATTCAACAAAAGCCATTTTTACGACTTGTTCTGCTGATCATCCGCACTTTGGGATTGTGTCGAATAAACAAAAATTGATACCCAATAAACTCATCGTCGTTGGCCCGTCAAACGTCGTTATTGGCGATATTCCGACGCCTTTGTGGTTGCCTTTTGCCGCTTTTCCTTTGTCAAAAGGCAAAAGTACGGGTTTGATTTTTCCGCAAGACTATCAATATTCCGACCTTTGGGGCTATGGTTTGAACAATATTGGTTGGTATTTTCCAATTTCAGACAACAAAGATTTGACTGTTCAAGGGGACGTGTACATACGTGGGCGTTGGGGCGTGCGGGGCAAA
>JAYSRS010000208.1:0-16181 GCA_043720935.1 Saprospiraceae bacterium | reverse complement strand
TTGCACATTTATAGAAATCAAAATGAATGATTTTCACCGACTCCGTAGGAGTCGAACGTTAATAATGAGCTGTTTCAACGTGCGAATCCTACGGATTCGAGGAAAAAGCCCCTTCTATATTTCCTATAAACGTGCAAATCCTAACGGATTTGAGGCGTATTCAGGGTGAAAATAGGCGTTTTAAAAATCTTCGGCGTTTTCAGAAATTATAACATATTGAGAAAGACACCCCCTCAGTATTTTACCATTTTATAAGCCTTCAATTGCTTGTTTGAGTATAGCCCGAGAACCTTTCTTTTTATTAAAATTTTCAACAAAACTACAATGCAATTTTCATATTTAAAATATAATTTTCATATTTGCAAAATATTTTTTTTCAAAAAACTTAATTTTACGGATGAATTTCAAATATCACCACATGAATCTTTGCACCGAAGATGTGCCAAGATTAGCCAATTTTTATAAGTCTGTTTTCGGCTTAAATCAAATTCAAGACGAAGAACACAGTTTGACAAGTGCTGATACCGCTAATCGTTATGACGGTCAAGTGGAATTTTTGTCGGACGGGCAAGTGGAATTTTTGTCGGACGGGCAAGTAGAATTTCACATCACTAAAAAAGACCATAATACGGCGTTTCGGATGAATATGCCTATCAATCCTATCCAAAATGGTCATTTCTGCTTTCGTACAGATGATATTGAAGGGTTTAAAAAGACATTGGAAACGCAAGAAATTCCTTATGCCGACTATGGCAAATGGGCTTTGAAAGGTTGGTATCAAATCTTCTTTCACGACCCCGATGGCAACATCATTGAAGTGCATCAAATAGGTATGTGATTCGATGTCGGATTTGGGATTTAGGATTTCGGAGGGACGACATAGACCAAAATAACAATCTTGCGCTAAATCGTTTAATGATGAAAGAAAAAGAAGAAAATAGTGCGTATTCTGCGCCTGCCTTAGACAAAGGTTTAGACATTTTAGAGGCACTTTGTCAATGTGAAAATGGGCTGACACAACAGGAGATTGCGACGCGGCTTGGGCGAAATTTGGGCGAAATTTACCGTATGTTGAATTGTTTGGTGCAAAGGAATTATGTTGCCAATTACGGTAATGTCTATACGATTACTGCCAAGTTGTTTCAATTATCGCATTTTCACCCGCCCACGTATCGCTTATTGACGGAGGCCATGCCGATTATGGAGGAACTGTCCTGCGATATTGCATTTCCTTGCGATTTGAGGATGTATAATAATGGTGTTCAAACCGTTATGGCCGCTATTCAACCACCTAATGGATTGGGTTTTATGACCCGCGTAGGGTCTGAAATTGCCGTTGCACCGTCGGCGTCGGGCCTTGTTTTGGTCGCTTTTCAAGACCCTGTTATTACGGAATTGCGGATTAAAGAGAGTTTATTGAAGGCATCGGAAGTAGAAATTGATAAATTTAAAAACGGTTTAAAAGAAGTCGTTTCAAACGGTTTTGCGTCCATTCAAAGCAATCAATATGCAGGACTTCACGCCATGTCGTTCCCAATTTTGGACATTAACGGTTTTGCCGTTGCTGCGATGACTGTGCCGATGTTAGCCCGTATTGATGGTGAAAAACAGGCAACTCTAAGCGAAGTTGAAGATAAATTGCGTAAAAGTGCTGCTCATTTGAGTAGTAGAATTGCGCTTGTCAATATTGAAAAATACTGATAAACTGTTTTAAAACCTATTCACACAGTTCACGGCCTGTTTTTCGCTGCGCTCAAAAGACACCCGTTGAGTAAATCTATCGGAGCAACGTTGTTTTTTTATTGAAAAATCTTCGATTTTTCAATAAAAAAACAACGTCGCTCCTAAAAAATCCTTTCCTGCACGCATTTCGAGCGTAGCGAGAAACAGTGCGTAAAGTTTAAAAAAAGTTTCTGAAGGGTCAAAATGATTTGAAAAACCAATTTTTCACAACAACATGGAAAAAATATACACACTTTTACGCGGCTGTTCCGCCATTTTAGGGCTTTTAGCAGTCGGTATTTTGGTTTTTGGAAACGGCGTACAAGATACAGGTCTGTGCGTCATTGGGTCGCTTATCTGCTTGGCGATTGGTGGACTTGCAAAACCCGCGATAAAGCAACACGCGTTCACAATTTGGGTCATTATTGCGGTAGCGATTGGGATGTATTTCCCACAATATTTTCGACAAATTGATGATTTTAAATTAACAAAACTCATCGTTCCGCTTATTCAACTGATTATGTTCAGCATGGGTACAGAAATGAGTTTGAAGGATTTTGAAGGCGTTATTAAAACGCCAAAAGCCGTTTTGATTGGTTTGGTATGCCATTTTACCATAATGCCGTTAGTAGGTATTACGATTGCCACGACGTTCGGTTTTCCACCCGAAATAGCCGCAGGTGTTGTCCTCATGGGTTCAGTGCCAAGTGGCGTTACGTCCAATGTTTTGGCGTTCATTGCCAAAGCGAATATGCCTTTGTCGGTGACGATTGCGGCAATTTCCACGCTTGTAGCACCCATTATGACCCCTTTTTTGATGAAAACCCTTGCGGGACAATTTGTAGAAATCAACTTTGTGGCCATAATGATTCACGTAACTGAAATCATTATTGTACCAATTGTTCTCGGTTTGGTCATCAATAAACTCATCCGCAATGGGGCAAAATGGCTACAAATAGTCATGCCGATTGTCTCCATGTTGGGCGTTTTTATGATGATATTGGTTATTGTTTCGGCTGGCCGAGATAATTTATTGCGCATCGGGCCTTTGTTGTTCGTCGCTTCTATGGTGCATCACACAACGGGTTATTTTCTAGGCTATTGGAGTGCCAAATTATTGAAATTGAACGAGGCAACTTGTCGGACGATTTCATTGGAAGTCGGTATGCAAAACGCTGGATTGGCTTCGGGCATTGCCATACAAATGGGCAAAGTAGCAACTGTCGGTTTGGCATCGGCTATTGCAGCCCCGTGGATGACGATTTCGGGGTCATTATTGGCAAATTGGTGGCGCAATAAAGCGTTGAAAGAGAAAAAATAAAAATATGGAAATAAAAAATATCGCCGTCATCGGTGCGGGCAATATGGGACACCAAATTGCTGTATGTGCCGCCCTCTCTGGTTTTCAAGTACGCTGTACCGATACCGATTCTGACATTCTGAATAAAGCCATTCAGTTTGCCGATAATTATCTAAAAGAACGGGTAATTAAAGGTAAATTGACGGAAGAAGCGGCCAAACAAGCGCGTGAAAATATTGTTTTTACCCCCTCAGTAAAAGAGGCTGCTGAAGACGCTGATTTGGTTATTGAAGCGATTATTGAGAAATTAGACATTAAACGCGCCCTATTTGCCGAATTAGACAAAATTTGTCCTGCCCACACGATTTTGGCAACAAACAGTTCTTACATCATCAGTTCCAAAATTGCGGATGCCACTTCACGACCCGACAAGGTGTGTAATATGCACTTTTTCAACCCTGCTTTGGTCATGAAATTAGTTGAGGTTGTTCAAGGCGCACACGTTTCAGGTGAAACCGTCGAATCGGTTATGGAAGTCGCCAAAAAAATGAGCAAAACGCCCGTTTTGCTGCATAAAGAAATATATGGCTTTTTGGTCAATCGTTTTTTGCAAGCCACAAGACAAGAAGCCCTAAAACTGCTTGACATGGGTGTCGCTTCCCACGAAGATATTGATACGGCTGTAAAAAATGGTTTAGGTTATCCGATGGGGCCTTTTCAATTGTTAGACCTGACGGGTGTGGATTTAGCCTACCATGTCAGTATGGAGAAATACCGTGAAAGTGGCGACCCCGCCGATAGACCTTCTCCGACGGTTGTTGAGAAATTTACAAAGGGCGAATGGGGCAAAAAAGTAGGAAAAGGGTTTTATGATTACGAATAATTAAACGGCTCTTTGAGAGTTTCAATGTTTTACAGATTTGACAACTTTTTAAAAGTTGTCAAATCTCGCAATTCCGCTAAAACGGTCAAAGAGCCAATTAAATATTGGTTTTCAGAAAATTAATCACACCATCTCAATCATTTCTAACTCTTTTTGCGACGCCAAACGCAATTCAAACGACTTTTTAACCCTGTCGCTGATGCTTTTCATTATGTCTTCATCTGGCAAGTGAATGAGAATATTAGCCAAATCTGCATCCGATACGTTCGGAATTGCCGCACCCGTTCGGTACATCATCATTTGACCTAAAAAGGATTCAGACTTTAAAAAATACAAAATGAAATACATATCAATCTTAAAGTTTCTCAAAATTCTAAAGCCATTGGTACAAATTGCTTCTGCGTAATGGTCTGATACATAAGCTGTTGCGTGTTTTCTTGTGCCAACTGAATTGCCCGCAATGCCTGTGATAACGTCGCCTTTTTGAATGTCATAACTCGCCCGACTTGGCAATTCATGGACTTGAAACGTTGTTGAATTGATAATTTCAAAGGCGTGTGTATTGATGTCCGATAATTCAACGTACTCAACGGTTAAATTTGGGTCTTTCAATTTTCGACTTTTCGCCTTCACGATTTCGCAAATATCACCCAATCTGACGGTTCTTTTGTTGTCCAAATTAGCAATCAATTTACGATTTTCAGGTGCGTAAAAATCGTAGTCAAAACGCCCATTTAATTCGTTGTAATTAATTGAAAATGAATTACTTGTCTCAATTTGTTGCCCGTTTTGAAACGCCTTGTATTGCGCGGCAATTGACGTGAAATCTTCATCTAAAATCAACGCACCTTTTGCATCTTTGATGAATTGACCAAATTTGTCTTTTTGATAAGTCGGCGTTCCATTTTTATTACCTAGATACCCCAATTTTTTAATTCGACCAAAGAAAATCGGATATTGCTGTATCTTATTCGGTGTTTCCTTTTCTAAAAAAAGCAAGGACGTTTTGACGCCCGTTCCGTAGGGAATAAATGTCTCTTGTGGCAAGTTGACAATTGCTAATAGTTTGGCTTTCAGCTTAATATAGTAGCGTAAATAATCTAATGAAGGGTTTTCAAAATTGCCGTTTGGCAAAACAATCGCCATTCTACCACCTTCTTTGAGCAATTGCAAACAACGCTCAATAAATAAAATTTCAGCATTTTGATTGGGATAAACCGTTTTTGTTTTATGAAATTCCTTATCGCGGCTTGCCCATTTATGCCCTAAATCAAACTTGGCAAGCGTTGCCGTATTCGTAATTTTCGCGCCAAAAGGCGGGTTTGCCAACACAATATCAAAGCCGTCATTCTGCGAAAGCGACAATTTAATATCGTCTAAATCTTCCAGTGAATTGGTGCAAAAGATGTTTGTTTTACCGTTCGATTCCAAAAGTAGCTTCATTTTAGCAATCCGTGCAATGCTTTTATTGATGTCCATCCCAAAAAGACGTTCCGAAACGACCCCCTCAGTTGCTTCGTGCCTCGCAATGACATCATTATAATTATTATGCGTTTGAATGTATTTTAAAGCCGACATCAAGAAGCCACCGCTACCACAAGCGGGGTCAATAATCGTCTCGTGCGGTTGCGGTCGCATCATTGCAACGCAAAAATCAATAATAGGTTCGGGTGTAAAAAACTGTCCACGGCTGTCTTTTTCGTGGTGAGAAAGAAACTTTTGAAAGGCCAAACCTTTGACATCTTGCGCCGATTCGGCAAAGGAAATTTGTTGTAACTTATTGACTGTGAAGCCCAAAGCGATTGCCGACAGTCGCACACGGTCGTTGTCGTCAAAAATATCTTGATACGCTTCTTGGGTTTGCGTGAACAAGGTTTGTATGCGTTCGATGAACGAATGAGCCGTTTTACCTTGTTTCAATTCGTTCCATTCTTCAGCGAAGATTGTGAATTGATTACCGCCTCTGTTTTCATCAAATATCTTGATAAACAGGATTTTAACAAACTCTTCTAAGGTCTGTTGTGTAGAAAGTCCGTCATTTGCATAGATGTAATTATGGATTTCCTCAAATTTTTTAAGCAAATTGTCTTCTTTGCTTAATGGTAAGTCGAATAAACTGTTCATACTATTTTCACATTTGTGGCAAATGTAATTCACATTTGTGTAAACGAACGAATTTATCTTTTATCCAATTGACTTTTATCAAGTTTTCTGTAAGTCGGCATTGTGTCCGTGATACATTTATCAAGGTCATTGTACCATGGTTTTAGCGAATCATGACGTTTGAAACCATCTTTTTCAACGAGAATATCAATCGTATAATTTTGTTGCAAATGATTAGGCGATTTCGCTTGATGATTCAATTGCGTGCTGTTGACAAAAACGAATTCATGTTTGCCCGTCTTCAAAAACAAATCAACGCATAAGATATTGAACTCACTAACCAACGGCCCAGTGCTTTTGATATTCGTTATTGCATCAATTCTCGTAGAAGGCATGTGCGTTTGCAGTAATCTAACGGGTGCATTCAAATCCCAAAAAGCATCTTCACTAAACGCGTCATCTGAAAAACCATCTAGCCAATCGCTTATCTCATTTTTATCTTTCCAAATGCCCGTTAAGTCAGGAATACCCGCACCGGGATTGTTTTTAGTCCAATCAAACAATGGAAAAATACCTGTATTCTTACTGTTCCAATACGTTTTTGCCGTTTGATAAGCCATTTCTCCTGAATTGTAAATGCTTGCCACGTGCTTTGCTCTTTCGATAGCATGTTTTGTCAATAGGGTTAAACAAGATTTAGGATTTGTCAAGCCACATCTTTTCTCCGAATTTGACTTAACACCTTTACACTCCACAACGAGCCATTCATCTTTTAATGAACCTTTTTTACGGATATAAAAATCGCCCCTTGCATCTTCGCTTTTAGCATTATTACCGCCTTCAGGTTTTTCTTTGATTCTCAAAACTTCGTAGCCTAAGGCTTCCGCATACTCTTTGAACAAAAGCTCACCTAGCGAACCCAATAAATAGCCCTCAGCACCAGGACTCATGCGTAGGACTTCCAAATATTTAGCTTCGTCAATGCCAAATTTTTTGTTAATGTATTTAGTTAATTCACTCATTATCAATCAGTTAATTCGTTTTTAAATAGTTCAGAAATATCAATATTAAGTGCATTTGCCAATTTTTCGGCAACCGTGATAGATACATTCCTTACGCCTTTTTCGGTGCTTGAAATATATGACCTATCCAAATCAGCTAAGAACGATAGCGATTCCTGTGATATACCTTTCTCTAACCTTAACCGTTTGAGATTTTTACCAAATTTCATCTTAATATCCATGCCGTAAAAGTCTAACTATGTGGGCGATTATACTGTGGACAATTGGCAACATTGATAATATTTTTATTTACACCCCCTCAGTATTTTACCCAAATAAAAAGCCCAATGTCTCGCAACGTTGGGCTTTTTATTCATCTTCAAATATCAAGATTTCAAATATCAACAAAAAATACTGACGTTTTGTCAATCAGCCAAAACAGCTACCCCCCTCAGTATAAAACCGAATATTACCCCAAAAACTTATCCAATAAACTATTTTCTTCATCTATAAAAGGTTGCTGACGAATGCGTTTGCCAGTCGCTTTATAAAAAGCATTGGCCACAGCACCGCCCAAAGGTGGCAACGCAGGTTCGCCTAAACCCGTCGGGTCAAGGCCATTGTCAACGAAATGAACATCTACTTCGGGTACTTCGTTAATGTGAATCAAGCGGTACGTATTGAAGTTATTTTGTTCTGTTGCACCGTCTTTAAACGACAGATTGCCGTACATTGCGTGACCCAAACCGTCCACAACGCTGCCCACAACTTGGTTCAACGCCCCACTTTGATTGACCACAATGCCACAATCCACGGCGCAATAGACCTTTTTCAAAACGGGTTTCTTTTTCTCCAAAACGACTTCTGCAATCTGAGCCACGTAGGAATTATGCGAAAAATAGACGCTAAAACCTTGAAAAACGCCCTTTTTTGCTTTACCCCAATGCGCTTTTTCAGCCACCAATTCAATGACTTTTTTGAAGCGGTCAATATCGTATTTAATCGCACCTGTCGGGCTATTTTTAGCAATATCCAAGAGGTCAAGCCGCATTTGAACGGGGTCTTTGCCCATTTTTTCGGCCACTTCATCCAAAAATGATTGCTCCGCAAAAGCCAAAAAATTCGTAATCGGCGCACGCCACGGCCCCGTCGAAATAGCGGATTTATGCACCACCGAATCAATCAAGACATTAGGAATTGCACCCATAGGAAAACTGTTGCCACCTCGCGTAGAGTCGCCCGAATTCATGCCAACACCGCGCAATTCGTAGCCAATAAGCGTGTTTTTGGCATCCAAAGCCGCCCGAAAACGGTAGCGACAAGCGGGGCGATAAATGCCGCCCGACATATCATCTTCCCGTGTCCAGACCACCTTCACGGGGGCTTTAATGAGGCTCGACAACTCGGCAGCTTCGACGACAAAATCGCCGTTCAACCGCCGTCCAAAGCCACCGCCCATCCGCGTCATTTGCACCGTAATATTGTCAACGGGAATGTTGAGCAACTTGGCCACCTGCTCCCGATGCGGCGCAGGATTTTGTGTTGGGCCAATCAATTCTGCTTTATCGCCTTGTACATCAGCAAAAAAATTCATGGGTTCCATGGCGTTGTGCGGTAAAAAAGGGCATTGAAATTCGGCTTCAATCACCTTTGCCGCCGTTTTGAACACCCCCTCAGTATCGCCGTCTTTTCGACGCATTTCAGCCTTGCCATGGACCAATAATTCCTTGAAAATCCGATTGTGGTCGGCTGAATTTTCAAGCATTTCGGCACTTTTTTCCCATTCAATTTTGACAGTTTCCCGCGCTTTTTTTACTTCCCAAGTCGTTTTTCCGACAATCGCCACCCTGTTATTGAACGACACAACATGAACAATGCCCGACATCGTTTTAGCCACCGAGGCATCAAAAGATTTGAGTTTCAGACCAAACGCAGGAGGCCGTTGCACCATCGCAATCAGCATGCCTTCGCGCTTAAAATCTAGGCCAAACAATGATTTTCCCGTCGTAATTGCTTGATTATCAACGCCTTTTACGAAAGTGCCAATGAGTTTAAAATCTTTACGGTCTTTGAGTTTTACGTCTTTTGGCGGCGTCAACTTAGCCGCTTCTGCCGCCAATTCACCATACGTCAATTGACGATTTGTTGCCACATGAAGCACTTTTCCTTTCTCCGTCGTGCAGGTACTGAGGGGTACTTGCCAACGTTGTGCCGCCGCTTCCATGAGCATCTGCCGCGCTGTTGCACCCGCCTGTCGCAAGCGTTTCCACGAGTGCGGTGTTGAGCCACTGCCACCTGCCACTTGTCGCTCAAATTGCTTGGTATCCAAGGGCGATTGCGCGACTTTTACCATTTGCCAATCAATGTCTAACTCTTCCGCAACGGTAATCGGAAACGACGTTTTAATGCCTTGACCGACTTCTGGATTTGGCGAAAAAATCGTCGCTGTTCCGTTTGGATTAATGGACAAATACGCATTAAATACCATTGTTTCGGCGTCCGTAGCCCCGATAACTGCCGCATTAAGGCGGTCGGGCGTAAAAAAATTGAAGCCTAATAGCAGCCCTCCGCCCGTGGTTGCTGTTAATTTTAGAAAATCACGTCTGTTATGTTGCATGATGAATGATTTTAATAGTGAAAAATTGCTAACCCATTTTAGCGGCTAATTTAACCGCATTTTTAATGCGATGATACGTCCCACAACGGCAAATATTGCCCGCCAAAGCCGTGTCAATATCGGCATCTGAGGGCTTCGGATTTCTTTTTAAAAGTGCCGCCGCCGTCATAATTTGCCCCGCTTGGCAATAGCCACATTGCGGCACATCAATTTCATCCCAAGCCAATTGAAGCGGATGATTGCCCGTTTCGGACAAACCTTCAATTGTTGTAATGTTTGCCGACTCAATAGCCGACACGGGCAGTACACAAGAGCGCGTCGCCTGACCGTCGAGATGCACCGTGCAAGCCCCACAAGCCGCTATGCCACAGCCATATTTTGTTCCAACCAAGTTCAAGTGGTCGCGCAAAACCCAAAGAAGTGGCGTGTCTTCGGCCACATCGGTTTTATAGGTTTTGCCATTAATTTTAAGCGAATAAGCAGCCATAATTGTTTGATTTTAATGTCTTTTTAAATTAAAGTTTATCGAACCCCAAATAGTAGTTATAATTTTCAAACGTAATTTGGTCTAAAATTAAGCGGTTAGATGTAGCAGTTTCTAATTTTATTTCATCCAAAGCCGAATTTTCCTTGTCTGCTTCGCTCTGTTCAATACTGTTCAAATAATCTTTTATGGCAATCGGTAAAGCCGTGTATAACTGAAAAAGGGCATCGTCTTGACCCGACAAAAGGGCGTAAAATTGGTCGCCCGAAATTTTATAGACCCGACTATGGCTGTATTCTTTTCCGTTGATTTCGCCTTGCCACAACTCGTTAAAACTGCCTTTTGCTAGGATTTGAACCCAATAGCACTTAGATTTTTTATAATTATCGGCGTAAGTCCGCAATTTTTGAAACAAACTCTCGGACGAACTGCTGTTCATCGTATTGTGTTTGTTTTTTATGTCGGCGAACAGCGTATCGTCCGTCGCTTTAATATCAAAACCACTCAAATTGCCCCTTTCAAAACCCGCAATTCCGCCTAAAACTTGCTCGTGGAATGTGCCAATTGAATTGTTAATGGATTTATCAATCTGCCGCATGACTTCCGCTTGAATCAAGCTTTCTTGGTCAATGCCATTAAAATTGGCGTCGAAAGTCAATTTGATGGTATCTACTTTATTGGTATAAAAATTTTTCTTCGTGATGTTGTTTTTCGCTTTCGCGTAAGCCTTGTATAAATGGCTCACACACGCAAGCAAATGCGCGTCCGAAACGAAATTGACATATTTATTTTCCATATTTTTTTATCGTTGATGAATCAAAAGAATGCGGGTAAAACTACTCAATTTATCACATTTCAACAAAAAATACTGAGGGGGTGTTTTAGATAGTTAAAAAAAGTCTAAATTATTTTTGCGTTTGTCAGAGAACACATTAACTTTGCTTCACAGACGAAGAACCCGAAGCGACAGCTAAATCTGCCCTTCTACAATTAACATTTGCACCAATTTTTTAAATTTTAAAAAAAACTTATTTTAACATGGTTTCAAATGAAGATTTGCTCAACTTGAGCAACGAAGACCTCGCAAAAGAAATTGCGGAACAACAAAAACGCTTGGGCTTGCTTTTTCAGATTATGGGCAGCCGCATCTTGAAAAAAACCAACGGTGAAGGTTTTATGAAAGATGAGAACGTCAATGTCGCCGAATATTGGCTCGATGTGGCCCTCAATCATCCCGACATCATTGCCGCCGACAAAAACATGATTGATTTTGCGAACAAAGTCATTTTTTTCAACACCCTTGTTTCTGTCGCAACGCAAGACGCACAAATCGGGGTTTTGCTGAAAACGCCCCGCGACGTGGTATCAAAAGATTGTGCGGCCTACGTGTCTTACATCCGCAGTCAAGTGCAAGACAGGAAATTGAATCCTGTTTTTAAGTTGATTTTAGACAAAGAGCCGAGTCCGCGTAAAACCTTTACGCGAAATTCGACAACCGCAACGACAGCTACCACAACAACGCCTACTTAATGTGTAAAGAAGGCTAACACTAACCGTTAAGAGCTGTAAAAGGCTTTTAACGGTTTTTTTTTGAGTGTATAACAAATTTACCTTTTACCGTAAAATAACTCTCCAAGGGTTATAAACCCTTAGAAACTGTTTTAAAACCTATTTACACGGTTTACGGGCTGTTTTTCGCTGCGCTCAAAAGACGCCCGTCAAGTAAATCTATCGGAGCGACGCTGTTTTTTCGTTGAAAAATCGAAGATTTTTCAACAAAAAAACAACGCCGCCCCGATAGATTTAATCAACGGGCGTCTTTTGAGCGCAGCGAAAAACAGCCCGTAAACTGCGTAAACAGTTTTTAAAATTTGGCATCTTTGAAATAAAAAATTACCTTTGCCGCCCGTTCGGTTTAACAATAGCACGGGCAACAGTTCATTCTCAATGGGGGCGACCGGATTCGACGGGAAAGTGAAGCTACTTAGTAAGCACGCCGAGTTATGGTGATAACTCTCGTAAAAAGGTTTTACTAAAATCTAGTTGGCAACTATCAATATGCCATGGCAGCTTAATTCTAGGAATTAGGAAGCCTTCGTACGTTCAGCTTGAGGCTACGGCTTCTCCTGCGGGTTGCTTGATACCTGCGCCGCTGCGTGCGTCATCCAAAACAATTCAAGCTAGTTGTTGGCACGTCTTGACCAACAGCGAAATTCTAGGAGACTAAGGTGTCGGTTTGAGTGGGTGACTAGACTTCCCCAACACTCGAATAAATCAGATTAGTCAATAAGCGTGTAGAAAGCTCTGGGGCGCTTTGACCGGACGAGGGTTCGATTCCCTCCGCCTCCACTTATAATTATTTTATAATATGTTTTTAATTGGAAAACAATTATTTAATGATTAGAATGAACAAAACAAAAAAGCGAATAGCCGTGTTAACGACTGTTCGCTTTTTGTTTTTTTACAAATGACAAAATTAGACCCCCTCAGTATTTTTGACGATTTTACTCATTTTAACGCTTCCAACAATGTCTAAAACAATTATCTTATACTTTGTTTGCTTGATTATTGGCGCACCAAAAAGCTATGCACAACACGGAGATTGCAAAGAAAACTATTTTTCTACACCGAAAAGGGTTGAGAGATTAAAGCCAATGTTTGCTTTTATGGATTTTCAAAAAGGGCAAATTGTGGCGAGCATTGGCGCAAAAAATGGTTGGTTTGAAGCAGCCGCTTCGATATATTACGACAGTTTGACGTTTTATTTGGAAGATATTGACGCCGAATGTTTGAACAAGCTGAGCGTAGAAGCGACAATTGCCTTGTACGCAAAAATCAAAAAACAGCCAATTCGCAACCATTTTGACATGGTTCTTGGTACTGATTCTACGACTAAATTACCCACCCAACTATTTGACCGCGTTTTGTTGAACAATACCTACCATCATTTTTCAAAGAAAGTACAAATGATGGCCGATGTAAAACGCATCATTAAATCGGATGGTTTTTTGTACGTTTTTGAACCCATTATTTTAGAAAAACAAGCAAAATCTTTCAAATGTCCTTATTACACGAGTGAAAAAGCATTAATTTCAGAACTTGAAAAAGCGGGTTTTCTGTTTATCGAAAAATATCAATTTGGCGAAGGCTCTTTGTTTTTCAAATTCAAAAATAAAATTAATTGAAAATGGCAATTTGCATCATGTGCAACACAGGCACACTCCACATCGGAAAAGTAACCGTAACGCATGAAAAAGGCAGCTCATTTGTCGCTATCCGAGATGTTCCCGCTAAGGTTTGCGACCATTGCGGACACTATTTTTTGTCGGCAGAAACGGCTCTGAAAGTTGAAGCGGACATTAAACAGGCTACGCAGAAAGGCGTTGAAGTCGAAGTGATGCGTATGCAAATGGCTTGATACTCCTCAGTATTTTGCTTAAAAAAAGGCGTCGTTTGTAGTTTGGGTACGTGAACGCAAGCATTTTTTTACTTTTTGTTTGGCAAATTTCAAGAATTAATTTATTTTTGCTCATTCAATTATCTATTATCTTAAAAAAACGACGCTATGCGAAAAATTAGAACGCGACAACATACTATCGAAGATTTAGGCTTGAATCATGTTCAACGGCAAGTATTAAAAGCAGGTTTTGTTGTTCAGCGATATGGTGAAAACGATTATAGCTATGATGGTATGATTCATACTTTTGATTCAAACGGAGAGTCAGACAACGGCATGATATTGTTTCAACTTAAATCAACCGACAGTATCAAATTTGATAAATTCCAAAAAGTTGCTAAATTTGACCTCTCAAAACGCGATTTAGAGTTATGGTTACTAAGCAAATTAACCGTTTTGCTGATTTTATACGACGCTCAAACGGAACTCGCTTATTATATTGACTTGCAAGAATATTTTAACGAAAACCGTCTTTTGCTTAAAGATGTTGTCAAATATGTCCGCGTCAATATCCCAACGAGCAATCTTGTAACACCTAATATTTTATTGTCACTTCACGCTAATCAAAAATAATTAAATAATGGAGACGTTCAAAATTTATAAAAATATGTCTGTTACGCCCGATGAATTGTTCGAGGCATTGACTAAATTGGGTTATGACAATAAATCTAATGCTGAAAAAAGGCGTTTTGTCAAAAAATCGCACAATTCAGTCATAGAATTAGCCAATGAACCCATTGACGAGCGATTGATGAAAGTTTATTTTGCAGGATTTTCGTACCGTCTTTTTCTGCAAGGCGTCATCAATGACTCTAATGACCTCGCTAAAATGATTGAAAAAAATCGAGAAAAAGTAAAGGCTGAAATGGCCGTTGCTTAAAATTTACCCCCTCAGTATTTGCTTAAAAAAAGCCGTCTCGATACTTCGAGACGGCTTTTTTTAGCAAAATACTGAGGGGGTAAAATCAACCCAAAACAATCTCTCCTTTCAGCGTCGCACTCGTCACATCGGTCACTTTTACGAAGCAATATTGCCCCGCTTTGAAGCCTTCGACTTTCGGAAAAACAAGCATTTTATTTTGAGAATTTCGACCCTTAAAATCAGTATCCGATTTTTTAGAATTGCCTTCAATCAACACTTTAAACGTTTTCCCTAAGTCTAATTGATTGTTTTCCAAAGCAATTTCGTGTTGCAAAGCCACAATTTCAGCCAAACGGCGGCTTTTAATGTCTTGCGGAATATCATCAACGAGTTTTTTAGCGGCGGGCGTTCCAGGCCGTTCAGAGTAAAAATACATGTATGAATAAATGTATTTTGCGTAGCGCATCATGCTCAATGTGTCTTGATGTTCGGCCTCCGTTTCGGTGCAAAAACCCGTAATCATATCGCTTGAAATCGCGCAATCAGGAATCACTTCGTAAATACGCCGCACTTTTTCCATATACCAATCACGGTCATACGTCCGATTCATCAGTTGCAAAACCCGCGAATTGCCCGACTGAACAGGCAAGTGAATATAGTTGCAAATATTCTCATGCTTATTAATCGCAAACAGCACATCATCTGTAATGTCTTTCGGATGCGATGTTGAAAAACGAACGCGCAATTCAGGACTCACTTCCGCAACGCTTTCCAACAATTCTGCAAAATGCGTCACAACGCCCGTTTCGGGGTGTTTCCACTTGAAACTGTCCACATTTTGACCCAAAAGCGTCACTTCCTTGTAGCCACGCTCGAATAAATCACGGGCTTCGGCGAGAATGCTAAACGGTTCGCGGCTGCGTTCACGCCCCCGCGTGTAAGGCACAACGCAGAACGAACACATATTGTCGCACCCGCGCATGATGCTGATAAACGCCGTAATGCCGTTAGAATCCAAGCGAACAGGTGCAATATCGGCGTAAGTCTCCTCGCGTGAGAGGAAGACATTAATGCCTTTTTCGCCATCTTCGGCGGTCGCAATCAAGTCGGGCAACGAGCGATAAGCGTCTGGCCCAACCACCATATCGACCAATTTTTCTTCTTCCAAAAACTTCGCTTTCAGCCGCTCGGCCATGCAACCCAAAACCCCGACGAGCATTTTAGGCCGCGTCTTTTTGACGACTTGAAACACTTTCAAGCGTTTTCTGACCGTATCTTCCGCTTTTTCACGAATCGAACACGTATTAATAAGCACCAAATCGGCAGCCTCCAAAACCCGCGTCGGCTTATAACCGACTTCGCCGAGAATCGAAGCGACGATTTCAGAATCCGAGAAATTCATCGCGCAGCCGTAGCTCTCGATATAAAATTTTTTACCCCCCTCCCTATTTTTGCTTAAATCGGCAAATTCAGCGAACAAAACTTCGCCCTGACGGTTCTCTTCGTGCATCTTTTTGCTATCGCCTACGATGCCTTCGATTGTTGGGTTGTTGTCGTACATTATTCTTATTTTTTCTTAAAATTGTTGAATCAAGCCGCAAAAATACATCTAATTCTTTGAAAATATACCTCTCGCAAACTGTTTTAAAGCCTTACGCACTGTTTCTCGCTGCGCTCGAAAGGCGTGCAGAAAAGATTTTTTAAGGGGCGAGGCTCTTTTTTTGTTTAAAAATCTTAGATTTTTCAACAAAA
>JAYSRS010000207.1:0-5362 GCA_043720935.1 Saprospiraceae bacterium | reverse complement strand
TTTTCTACTCATCGGCCTCAAAAACCCGTCACCTACTGAGGGGGTCTTCCAACAAGATTTTTTACGCCGCGTTGACAGCTTGACGGAGAAAGCCGTTGAATTGCCCTACGTTTTGAACAGTCAATCTTTAACGAATATGAAGCTGCCCGTGAAGTCCATTTTTGGCATTTCGACGACGCCGATGATTCACGTTGAAGATACGTCTTTTTATGCTTATGACCGCGCCAAAATCCTTGAAGATGAACGTTTTGTTCGTAATTTGATTTCGGAAGACGCGCAATCTCTCGTCGTTTTGCTGAAAACCAAGGAAAAACTCACGCTACCCGAATCCGAAGTGTTGATGCAAGCCCTCGATTCGTTGATAAAACCGATGAATTTTCAAGAGTACCATTACTTGGGCCGTGCCAATTTTCAGAAAGAACTTGTCTATATGGAGAAGCGCGAGGTGGCGACTTCAACGATTATTGCGGCGATTTTGGTTGGCATCATCATGGCGATTTTGTTTCGACGGTGGCAAACGGTTGTCATTGCTTTGGTCTCAATTGGTTTGGCGATGGTCTTGTTTTTCGGCCTACTCGGTGCTTGGGGTCGTGACATTACGGCAATTGCAGCTTTGTATCCCGTTCTTTTGGTGATTATTGGCACGTGCGACGTGGTGCATATTTTGTCAAAATACATTGACGAATTGCGACGTGGTTTGTCCCAAAAAGACGCTATGTGGTTGACAATCAAGGAGATAGGCTTGGCAACTTTAATGACAGCGATTACAACGGCAATTGGTTTTGCCACTTTAACTTCCGTTCGGATTGTGCCAATTCGAGAATTTGGCATCAACGCCGCCGTCAGCGTTTTGGTGGCTTATTTGACGGTTTTATTGTTCACAACGTCGCTTTTATCTTATTTCAAGGTCGAAGAATTGATTTTGTTGAAAGAAAATAAAAACAGTGGATTCAGTCGAATTGAGCGTTTTATGGCGTGGATTTATACGACGACGAAATTTAAAGCCCGTCAAATTGTCCTTATCGCATTGGCCACTTTATTAATATCTGTTTACGGTATTTCAAAAATTGGCACCAATTATACCATTGCTGGCACGATGCCAAACCGAATGAAAGTGACGGAGGATTTTCATTTTTTTGAAAAAATATTCTCTGGCTTTCGGCCTTTGGAATACGCCGTTTTTGCCCAAAATGGCCGCCGAACGGACGATTTTGCGGTGATGCAACAGATGGACAAAGTTGAAAATCATTTGCGTCAAGTCCCTGCAATTCGTTCGGTTACGTCGCCGACAATGATTTATAAGTCGTTGAATCAGATGTCAAATGGCAATCGAAAAGAAGCCTTAAAAATGCCTGAAGATTCGGCACAATATGCTGAATACCAAATACTTGCCGAAAATTTACCAAAGGAAACCGCCAATATTTTGACCTCAAAAGACGGTTCAAAAGCCCGCATTGCGACCCGCATTTTAGACTTGGGTGCAGACTCCGTTATGGCCGTCGGCGGACGGATTGACGATTGGATTTTGAAAAATACCGACCCCTCAGTAGCGACTTTCCGACGGACGGGAACGGGCTACATTATTGATAAAAATGCGGTGTATATAAAAGACGATTTGCTTGAAGGGCTTGCGTGGGAAGTCGGTTTAATTGCCGTTTTGATGGGTTTAATGCTCCGCAATTTTAGGATGATTATTATCTTTTTAATCCCCAATTTATTTCCAATGGTATTCGCAGGTGCGCTCGTGGGCTACTTAGGTGTGCCGCTTGACGCGGGGATTTCGATGATTTTCACCGTGGTTTTCGGCATTTCGATTGACGACACGATTCATTTTTTATCGAGTTTCAACATCAATCGCGGCAAAGGCCAAACCGTTGACGAAGCCTTGAAAACGACACTTTTAGAGACGGGAAAACCCGTGGCAATTGCGACGGTTATTCTGTTTTTCGGTTTTTTAGTCATGATTTTCTCCATTCACCCCCCCTCAGTAACCATCGGGAAATTGATAGCCGTCACGCTCATCACGGCTCTTTTGAGCGATTTGTTTATCAATCCGTTGTTGATAAGGTGGTGGATAAAAGATAAAAAGGTTAAAAAATGAGCGTAGCTACCCCCTCAGTATAAAACGTAAAAACCCCTGAAAACGACTGTTCTCAAGGGTTTTTTAAATCAAAAACGCTTTGCAAACATAAGCGTCTGCAAAGCGTCTTTTTGATTAGAATTTTAAGCAATTTAGCTCAAAATACTGAGGGGGTTCTCTTGAAATTATCTAAAAATATCCCTCAATTTATCGAAGAAACCACGGTCTTCTTTTTCAGGTTTTGGCTGAAAATTGGCCATATTTTGCATTTTTTCAAGCAAATTCCGTTCTTCGTCGCTCAATTTCTTCGGCGTCCAAATGTTGATGTGTACCAATTGATCGCCGCGTTTATTGTATTGTTGAATGGACGGCAAACCCTTGTCGGCAAGCCGTAATACTTTTCCGCTTTGCGTTCCTGCATTCACTTTCATCTTCACGCGCCCCTCCAAAGTAGGCACTTCGACCGTCGTTCCTAGGGCGGCATCTGCAAAACTGATGAAGGCTTCGTAATGCACATTGATGCCTTCGCGGTGCAACGATTCATGTGGCACTTCTTCGATGCTGATGTACAAATCGCCATTGCCGCCGCCTTTTGCACCCGCATTGCCTTTGCCAGACACTTGCAGTTCCATGCCGTCGGCCACGCCTGCGGGGATTTGTAAATCAAGCGTTTCTTCACCGTAGGTTGTGCCTTCGCCGCGACAATTGTTGCAATTTGCCGTCACCACACGACCTGCACCTTTACAAGTTGGACAAACAGAAGTTGTGGCCATTTGACCCAAAAACGTCGTCCGAACTTGTCGAACCGCACCCGCCCCGCGACACGTTTGACACGTCGAAACGGCGTTTGCATCCTTCGCCCCGCTTCCGTGACAGACCTCACAGGCGGTTTGTTTGCGGACTTTTATCTTTTTTTGAACGCCGCTCGCAATTTCTTCAAGCGTTAAACGGACTTTTATCCTCAAATTCGTTCCACGTTGCCCTTGCGGACGCCGTTGCCCTTGGCTACCACTGAAAAAAGATTCAAACGGATTTCCACTTTGCGAAGCCCCGCCGTCGCCGAAAATGTCGCCAAAATGTGCGAAAATATCTTCCATGCTCGTGAAGCCACCGCCGCCACGACCGCCGCCGCCGCCCATCGAACCATCTACTCCTGCGTGGCCCATGCGGTCATAACGGGCGCGTTTGTCGAGATTGCTCAACACATCGTAGGCTTCTGCGGCCTCCTTAAATTTATCTTCCGCCGCCTTATCTCCCGGGTTTCGGTCGGGATGATGCTGCATTGCGAGCTTGCGATAAGCCGATTTCATGGTTGCTTCGTCCGAGCCTTTCGGAACGCCCAACACTTCGTAATAATCTCTTTTTGCCATTGTCTGAAAGTCATTAGCCATTGCCAACCATCATTTTTAAATTGTTAAACCCTATTGTTAAACACTCATTGATGGGCCCTGTCTGGTTTTCGCCGCAAATATCGCTCGTTTATTGCGTTTTTTAATGCGTTATGTTTAAATAATTGAAAACAGAATGACGTTCGTAAAGTTTACAGACGTATTTTCGTCAAGAACTAAGGAAATGAAAGGCATTGAGGAACAAAATTTACATTATGCCATCTGAATAGACCCCTCGGTATTTTAGCACAAAACCAGTAATCGGCTACCAAATTGGTCGCTTTTAACACAAAAGCCGCTTCTTGGGTGTGAGAAGCGGCTTTTGGGCTTTTTACACTGAGGGGGTACGTTCTGATTAACCTATTTTACTGATTGACCAAATTTTGAAAAGAATCGCATATTATTTTTAACTTACTATCTATTTCATTTTCAAATAAATATAAAGCGAAAGATTTTTCGTCATCTGATACTTTAAAATCGTTTTTGACAAGGATTTCTTTAATTAATTCATCAATTAGTTCGTTATCTTTTGGAATAAAAATGATTTTATATTTTTTTTCTTCTGTATCATAGTACAAATCAATTTGATAATTATATGATTTGTATTGCCAGTTAGCGATGTAAGCACAAGGGGTTTCTTCATTTCCTTTAACGTCGTAATAACCTTCATTGGTAAATGGCTTATACAACTCCTTTTTACCCTTAATAAAATTCAGATAGTAATAGTACGAATACATTTCAACATGATATCCTGTCATTGTTGAGCTATTAAGCAGCATTACATATTCGCCATCATTATTTAATCTAATAAACCGTTGCTTACAATAACGGATTAACTCAGGCTCTGAAATGATATAATCGCGCCAATCCTTTACTTTTGTGAGAATGATGTCATCCAAATTTCTATCGTCGTCCAAAAGCAATTTCAATAGGTAATTCTTGTTGTTATCTTTTAAAAAACGTCGCCAGTTTTCTTCTCTATTCCTTAAAGTTCCTTTAGAGGGCCAACAAAATCCTCGATTACTTCCTGAATTAATCAAGTAATTCCCTTGTGTCAGTAAAGCTCTTTGCAATATGAATGTTTCATTTTCCAAAACATCTTTGGCAAAATAAACAGATGCCTTTTCTGCATATTTTTTAAACTGTTCGATGTCGTAGCCCGATTCTGTTTTGCTAAAATCAATTAAGAATCTAATTTGGCCATAGAAATATTCGTGGTTTTCATATCTAATGAATTGTTCTTCCCACTTGCTATTGTCTAATATCAATTGTGATTTCAATCTTTCTTCTTCAACTTGGTAAGAAGAAAGAAAAGAGATGGAATTAATATTGTTGCCAATGCATAAATAGTTATAAAAACTATCTTTTAAATGCCATAATCTCAATAATTTATTTATCTCTGTAATTGCTTGAATAAAATCAACAGGACTATCAATGGCGGTGTTGTAAATTAAATTTTTGCAAACGTGCATCCATTCAAAAAAATGTTTATCATCAATTTCATCATAGTCATTAACATTTTTATCTTTCAAAATAAGAAATTTGATGAAAGCATATAAATAGGTTCTATCCCATAAATTTATTTTATCATTTTCACTACCTAATAGTTTTTTGAAAATAAAATCATTAGAAGAGCCCACGATTCTGCGTAGTTTTATCTCAACGCTTTTTAAACCATCATCTTGTAAAGCGTTAAAAACAGAAAATATCTTGTTCAGGTTTTCATTATCAAAACAATGATGTTTTTCATAAACAGCTTGAGGAATAAAATCAGCATTTCTGAATTTATCTATTATATGCGAATTAAGAGTTAGAAATTAGTAAAAACATTAGCGAAGCTGCGATTTTTGCATAAATATGCGTTAAAATGCCTTTTAAAGAGCGACATTTTGAT
>JAYSRS010000206.1:0-16221 GCA_043720935.1 Saprospiraceae bacterium | reverse complement strand
GTTTCTTTTTGAAGGCGTCAAGTGCTTCGTCGCAAAGCATAACCGCCGTTTCGTAGTTGCGTGAAGTCGTGTATTGCCCAATTTTAGCAATATAGGCGTAATAAATCAACCGTGATGTTTGATATTTTTCAAGGGCGGGTTGCAAAGCTTCCAAGCCTTCTTGGGCAATTTTGGCGACAAAAGGCTTGTGGGCGTTTGATTTAATGAAATACATCCGCAATTCTTGGTACAAATCTTTGGCTTGAATCTCCGCTTGCCAAATTTCCATTTGTTCTTTTTGTAGCCGTTTGTAATAGGCGTATTTTTTGAAATTACCAATTTGCCCACCGTAAGAGTTTTTCAAACGGTCAGTAATGTACACGACAATTTCGGTCAGTTCAAATTTTAAAGCGATTGGCAACAAGCGTTCCGCCAACAAAGTAGGCAGTTGCAAGTCCCCTTTTGCAAACAAAATATTAATCGCCGCCCACTCTTTTTGAATCGTCATCGTTGCCGTCTCCAAATCGTTGAAATTAGGGTGCTGCATATCAATGAAAAACAAGGTGTTGATGAGCCTTTCTCGGAATACGCTCTTAAAACGGCGGTAGGCGAAACTTTTGTCAGTCGCTTTTTTGCCGTAAAAATGTTTGGCGGCCTCTGTGTCATTTTTCAGTTTACCCTCTTTCAATAAGTTAAAAAACTCCGTATAACGACTCTCACTGCCGTCATTTCCGATAATGTCCACCTTTCGAATGCGATAACCATCCAAAACTTCACTTATTTTAATTAATTCTTCCATTTTTTTTCAAAAAACAGGTTTAATTAAACCCTTTTTTATACAATTTATTTAAAAAATATATTGATTATCAATAAGTTAACAACAAATTTTTTTATAAAAACCAAATTTTGCACCCGACAAAATGTGTAAAATCGTTACGACCTTTTTTTTATCGACCCCCTACCTTTGTCCTATCATTAGGGAACGAGGAAAACACTCAATACTTGATGATAAAAACTTGCAAGTAATGAATTGAAGCACAAAACGACATATATCTTTTTCTTACTTTTCTAAAATAATAATAATTAT
The DNA here is from genome assembly GCA_043720935.1 of Saprospiraceae bacterium. GTDB lineage: Bacteria > Bacteroidota > Bacteroidia > Chitinophagales > Saprospiraceae > JAAFJT01. The sequence continues at coordinate 15,155 of JAYSRS010000206.1, read as the reverse complement.
GGCAGCTCTTATCATTATCGCGTCTATCTTTTTTGCATTCATTCCTGTTGTTTCTTGCGTTATCATTGACGAACACACTCATTTCTAAAAACGGTGAATACTATTTTTAGACAATATAAACCGCTAAAAGCGTAACAAGCAGCGTCTTGTTGCTCGTGCTAGACCGAGCAAACGCCTTTTTAGCCAACAATCGGGCGTGAAAAGCGCGGATTCAAAATGACGATTTTGACGCGCTTTCCCGATTTTTTTCAGCGGCATACCTTTTTTTTCGTTATCAATGAGAGCGACTAAAAAAAGTTGAAAAAAAAAAATTCAACTAGGGATGTTGACTTTAAGGGGTCAAATGTCAATTGACAATAGTAGTTTTGTGACGTGTGATTTTATTAATTAGTTGATTATCAATTGATTAAGCAATTTTTTTGCAAAATAATTTTCAAAAAAATGTCATTTTTTGCACCTCACAAAAGTATGTAAATCGTCACACATTTTTTTACCCAATGTTACTACCTTTGTGCTATTAATTTAGGCGGTTAGAAACACTTGTTTGAAGGGTTTTTAATATATTTTTGACGCATAGTTGTTGGAAGCAGCAACGCATTGTGGAAAAGAGGCCCCTCAGTATTGTAGGCTTTTGAGCCAATAATGCTGAGATAAGGGACGCCGAGAGACGGGTATGCACCTAACAGCGTGAGCAGAAAACTGGTATTGGTTATTCGCCCCTCGTGTTGTCTCGTAAATTAAGAACTATTTTGGTTTCTGACCTTACGAATACTTGGGTTACGTCAGCCCTAGCACAGAAAACAACGCGCCCAGACTCGTTTTGAGGTCTGGGTTCTCAATCCGTATTCAAACAAATAACGATTAACTACTTTTTAGTATATTCAAACAAATTTACAACTGACTACTTTTTTAATGTCCTAAATGGATAAACTATTAACTACCCACTATCAGCAGCTTGATTCGACTACTAAGACCTATGATCACAGAAACGAAGCGACTACAAAACAAATAAGTTTTGTAGTCGCTCGTTAATCAGTCATTTTTTATGGGTCTTTTTAGCAGAAAAGCCGACTAAACTCACGTTTGGCCGGCTTTTCTATTAATAAGCTGTTTGTTTTTTAACGTCGTCGAGGTTTCAAATCTCGATGACATTGGAAATCACCCGCACCGCGACATTGCTAAACGCCGCGTTGCCCGTCAAATCATCCAAAACGTATTCGTCCGTTAAGTCATTGACACTCACACCCGCGTGTTTGCGCGCAACGTCTAAGCGGACATTTGCGCGTCCGTGACCGTAGCCGTGCGGCATACACACGACGCCTTGCATCATGCTGTCCGTCAATTCAACGGGCAATTCGACCGTGCCAACACGTGAGCTGACTTTTACAATTTGTTGATTGTCAATTTTTAACGCTTGTGCATCTTTCGGATGTATCAACAGCGTACACCGATTGCGCCCTTTGACAAGTCGCTCCGAATTGTGCATCCAAGAATTATTGTCGCGGAGGTGTCGCCGACCAATTAAAATCAAAGGATATTCTTGATTTCGGTTGTCGGATTTGGGATTTTGGCTGTCAGGAGTCGGTTGTTGTGCTTGAAAATCCGCCAAATATTTTTGAGCGCGTGCCAAATCGTCAACGAGCAAACTAGGCGCGAGATTGATTTTTTTATCTTCCGTAAACAATCGCTGCGGAAAACACGGTTGCAAAGCCCCAAAATCCAAGCCGTGCGGACTGTCTTTCAGTTGTTGCAACGAAATTTTATAACGACCCCCTTGCAAACCAAAATCAAGGACAGTTTCGGGTGCTTGCCCTTGAAAATCGCCCGTTTCGCCTTTGAAACGGTGCGCCAATTCTTGAAAAATTTCCCAATCGTATTTAGAATCGGCGCCTTTGTCGAACAACGGCGGGCTGTATTTAGCTGTATTTCGGATGGCCAAAACGTGGAAAGTCACGTCGTAATGCGCTACTTCAAGCCCTGTTGCGGGTGGCAAAATAATGTGGGCGTGTCGGCTTGTTTCGTTGATATAAATGTCAATACTGACCATAAAATCGAGATTTTCAAGGGCTTTATCCATTTTTTGACCATTGGAAACGGACAAAACAGGGTTGCCACAACTCGTAATCAACGCCTTGATTTGGCCTTCGCCTTCTGTCAACATTTCTTCGGCCATGGCGGCAACGGGCAATTCACTCATAAATTCGGGCAAGCCACGGACGCGACTTTGCCAACGATTAAATAATGTTTCTCCCTTGCTTTTTCTTAAAATTTCAAAAGCAGGTGCGGTAAACATGGCCCCGCCTTCGCTGTCGCAATTGTCGGTCACGACGTTCAACGCATTGATAAGCCATTGGCTCAACGTGCCAAAAGTTTGCGTCGAAACCCCCACGCGACCGTAGCAAACGGCTGATTTTGCGGTCCTAAAATCGTGTGCTAAACGGCGAATTGCCACTGCCTTAATGCCTGTAACGGCTGCAACGGCTTCGGGTGAGAAATCCGCAACGCATTTTTCTAACAAAGCGACCCCCTCAGTATAATCAGCGTTTTTACCCAAATTGACGCCTTTTTCGGCAAAAACGACGTGAATTAAAGCCAAAAGTAAGAAGACATCGGCATTCGGGCGAATGAAAAAATGCGCTGTTGATTTGTCTGCCGTCTCCGTCCGACGCGGGTCAACGACAATGACTTTGCCGCCGCGTTGCTGAATCGCCGCTAAGCGATGCGCGACGTCGGGCGAGGACATAATACTCCCATTTGATGCAATCGGATTGCCGCCAAAAATCAACCAAAAATCCGTGCGGTCAATGTCAGGAATCGGCATTAACAAGGGATGCCCAAACATTTGCCACGCCGCAAAATGATGTGGCAATTGGTCTGCCGACGTTGCCGAAAACATATTTTTTGTTTTCAACAAACGAAAGAAATTAGCTGAATTGAGTGTCGTCCCCAAATTGTGAATTGAGGGATTGCCTTGATAAACGCCGACCGCATTATTGCCATATTTTGCTTGAATTTGCTGCGTTTTTTCAATAATTTCCGAAAAAGCGGCGTCCCAACTGATACCTTCCCAACCGTCGGCGGTGCGGCGAACGGGTGTTTTTAAGCGGTTCGGGTCGTTGTAAATATCCTTCATGGCCACCGCTTTCGGGCAGATATGACCACGGCTAAACGCGTCGTTTTTGTCGCCCGCGATGCTCGTAATTTCGCTGTTGACAACCTTGATGTCGAGGCCGCACATGGCTTCGCAAAGGTTGCAGGTTCTAAAATGGGTAGTGGTCATGATGTCAAAGATTTTAGAAATGTACAGGCGACTTCAGTCGCCTGATGTGTAGCGAGCCATGCAGCTAAAGCAGCCTGTACAGTTAAATTATTTTTTAATTGTCAATGTAAAATGATGTGCGCTAATAGTATAGCCTTTATTTAGATACAACCGATGTGCTGCCGAACGCTGATGTCCACTATCGAGAGCCACGACGTCAAAGCCCCGTTCTATGGCTTCTGCTTTGACAAAATCGAGCAAAGCCGCCCCGTAGCCGCGCCCACGATAGGCTTCTAATGTCGAAAGGTCGTCAATGTAGAAATGTTTTCCGCAATACAAAAAATTCAAATAGCGATACCCGCAAATCGCAGCCGCTTGTCCATCAACTTCAACAAAAGCGAGTTGATAACCTTCCGTTTGCATGGATTGAATAAGCGCAACTAAATCAGTATCGGCATGATGCGGTCGTAGCGCGAGAATCGCGTCGCGGCATAAAAGAATTTCGGCAGCGGTTTGAGCAAGTTTGATTGTCATAAACTCAGAATGTATAGGCGGCTTTAATCGCCTCGTTTTATAAAATGATAAAATACCAACGTTTTAAGTGATAAAAACCACCGCCTACGTTTTTTTGCAAAGCTAAAAAATGCCTTCATACTGAGGGGTATATCTTGACAAATTTAAAATTAAAAATGAAGAATTAGACAAACGATATTTTGCTAATCGCTACGATTTAGCCATTTTAATTCTAAATTTATGCTAGAAAAGACTAAAATACTGAGGGGTCTAATTTGGTTACGAAAAAAAACGTAGCTTTGTGCAACCCTTTTTTTACAGCCTTTGTCTATGATTTCAAATCGTTAGGCGGTACGGCGCACGTTCGGGGAACTTTTAAAGTTCCCCGAACGTTGAATTACATTGATAATCAATGAGTTACAAATTGTTAATTAGTCAAAAATGCTTTTGTACCATAAAGCCGATAATTCCGCAATATTATCCATTATTCATTACTTTAAAAACATCAGTGCATCATGAAAAAGCAAATCATTTTTAGTATCGCCCTATTAGCGGCATTTTTCACTACGTTTTCTTCGATTTCGGCGCAAGACGCCCCTGCAAAAAAGGAGAAATCAAAAAAAGAAAGTACGTACAACAACAATTGGAACAGCAGTGGCTGGGGCGGTGAACGCGTTGTTGGAACGGGCGACGTTGTTACCGAAAACCGCGATGTGAGCGACTTCACGGGCGTGAGTTCTGCTATTTCAGCAGACATTGACTTGCGTCAAAGTTCGACATTTAAGGTGTCTATCGAAGGCCAAAAAAACATTCTTGATTTGGTAGAGATGGAAGTCAAAGACGGCACTTTGAAGCTACGTTTCAAAAAAGGCTATTCGATGACCTACAAAAAAGCCCTTAAAATTCATGTCCAAGCACCGAATTTTGCTTATTTGGGGATGTCAGGAAGCGGTGATGTCCGTGCAAACGGGGCGTTGTCGGGTGAAAAACTCGACATTTCGATTTCGGGTTCAGGCGATTTTGATTTGACGCAAGTGCAATACGCCGACGTAAAAGTGAGCATTTCTGGCTCGGGTGATGTGGATTTAGGCGGCACAACGGAGCGCGCTGAATTGTCAATTTCGGGTTCTGGCGACTTGAAAGCCAAGAATTTGAAAGCGCAAACAGTCCGTTGCCGCGTTTCTGGAAGCGGCGATGTCTCGTGTTTTGCCACAAAAGAATTGGATGCTTTGGTAAGTGGTTCGGGCGATATTTTGTACTCAGGTAGCCCAACAAGTGTTAAGAAAAAAGTATCGGGTTCAGGCGATATTGAAGCGCGGTAGAATTTTGTATTTTTGTCATTCAGAAGGAAAGCCTTGCAGACGAATGTTTGCAAGGCTTTCCTTTTGAATGACAAAAATACTGGGGGAGTAGATTTTATTCATAAAAAATAACGACGGCCAATAGCAGGTTATCATTTTTTATCAACGATATTTTGAACAAAAATAATGGGTTTAGACATCGCCTCCGCAATGCTTTTAATTGATGCCCCTTGAGCGTAGAGTTTGCGAATAAGTATGTCAATACTTTGTTCAGCGGCTTGTCGCAAACGCGCCTCTTCTTGTCGCAAACGCGCCTCTTCTTGTCGTTGCACTTCTAAGGCTTGTCGCCGTTCTTCCGCTTTTTTAGCAATTCTACGTTCGCGGTTGATTTCTTTTTTAGCGATTCTTCGCTCATCTTCGCGGATTCTTCGGTCACGAAGATCACGCATCGTTACTGCTTCCATATTATCTCCTTGATTTATGATTGAATCAATTTCACGGTCAAAAGTATGTTCTTTTTCTTTATTTTTAAAGGGCAAATAAATATTTATAAAATCAAAAACGTCATGGATAGTATCGCCATCAATGCCTGTTTCTATCAACCGCCGAATCAAACGAAATCGTAACGTTTGCAAATCATCGTCATTTTTGAGCATATTTTTCTTCAATCCGTACCAAGCGACTTCAAAAACGACCGAAAATGGGTTGTCTTCTTTGTCCGCGTAAGGCGGCGGATTATCCAATAATTTGAACATTCTGCACGTAAAATGGACTTTCGTTTGACCAAATTCTTTTATGTACTCGTTCGGACGCCAATTAGGGTCGTCGTCTATCATAATGATGAGTGTTTCAATATCTTCGCCCAACAAGTCGCTGATGCGGTAATAATATTGAAAAATGCGTTGCCGAAATTCGGGGTCGTCGTAGCCTTGCACTTCAATGTGCAACAGAAAAGATTTCGTCGTCCCGTCTTTCATATAGACACGCATTAAAAAATCAACAGCTCGATTTTTGGCTTTTGAACGCAGTTGCAAGCGTTTGAGTTCTTTATCTAAAAAATCGGGTTTACGCGTATAATCTATGTTATCTGCCCAATCTTCAAGGCAAAAACGTAAAAATGGTGCCCAAAGTGCGGGAACAATTGCTTTCCACAACTCGTCTTGGGTGCGTAACTGCTTTTTTATGTAAGGGCGTTTGGCTTTTTTAGCCGTCGTGGTCGTATTTTTCATAGCATTTTCAATTTTGTTTTACAAAGTTAAAAATAAATTTGTTTGCAAACAAATTTAAACAAGGCATTAACATACATTTTTTAAGTGCATACGTCATGAAAGGCATAAGTTTAGCGATATTTAGAGATTTTTTAAAGTTTTCTGAACGACAGTCCAAATTTTAGTACCCCCTCAGTATCTTGCCGTTTTTTTTAGAAGGTAATACGGATTTCAGTCAGTAAAAAAATCACGGACTGAAGTCCGTGTTACGAAAATATTAATAAAAATGACCAATAAAGAAATCGCTCGCCGCTTTACTGACCTTGCGGCTATCATGGAATTGCACAACGAAAACCCGTTTAAAATTCGTTCCTACGCAAACGCTTACATCACATTGCGGAAGCTGGACACGTCGCTTGCGGATATGCCACGGACGGAAATGGACGCGATTAAGGGCGTTGGCAAGGCGATTGGCGATAAAATTCAAGAATTGTTGCAAACGGGCGATATGCAGACGTTTAGAAAATACACTGACGAAACACCGCCTGGCGTCGTGGATATGTTGTCAATAAAAGGCTTTGGACCGAAGAAAATTCAAGCCGTTTGGAAGGAATTGGGCATCGAAACGGTCGGTGAATTGCTCTACGCGTGCAATGAAAATCGCTTGATTGAACTGCATGGTTTTGGTAAAAAAACGCAAGATGAAATCCGTAAAAATACCGAATATTACTTGCGTTCGCGCCATAAAATCCATTGGGCAACGGCGGATGACATGGCAACGGCAACGGAAAAATATCTGAAAGAAACATTGCCAACGGCGAAAATTGAGCGCGTTGGTGAATTGCGCCGCTTGATGCCGACAGTCGAACGGCTTGATTTTCTAATTGGTTTGGACGGCAAATTGCCTTCACAACTATTTGATAATGAACGACTTACGTTGATAGATTCAAAAGAAAATTCTTTTTTAGCCAAAAATGAAGACGATTTTGCGGTTCAAATTTTTACGTGTTTGCCCGATGAATTCGGTTCAAAACTGTTTAAATATTCAGGTAGTCGGCCATTTTTAGCCGCTTTTTTGAAAAATACTGAGGGGGTGGATTTTAAGCATATCGCGGATGAAAAAGCCCTTTTTGAGAAAGCTAAATTGCCGTTTATTCCTGCCGAATTGCGCGAAAATGGCGACGTTTTGACCCTTGCTATGGCCGATAAATTGCCAAATTTGATTAATTTAGGCGATATTAAAGGCGTCATTCATACGCATACGACGTATTCTGACGGTTTGCATTCGATTCAAGACATGGCCAAAGCCGCGCAACACCTTGGTTATCAATACATTGGCATCACAGACCACTCGAAAGCGGCTTTTTATGCGAATGGTTTGAAAGAGGAACGGATTTATGAACAATGGGCAGAAATTGATGCTTTAAACGGTCAGTTTTTCAATTTCCGCATCTTGAAAGGCATTGAATGCGACATCTTAAATGATGGTTCGATGGATTACAACGAAGAGATACTGAGGGGGTTCGATTTTGTGATTGCGAGCGTTCATTCTAATTTGAAAATGAACGAAGAAAAAGCGACGGCTAGACTCATTAAAGCCGTTGAAAACCAATATGTTACGATACTCGGACACCCGACAGGCCGCTTGCTTTTAAGCCGCGAAGGCTATCCGATTGACCATGAAAAAGTGATTGATGCCTGTGCTGCAAATGGCGTGACGATTGAACTCAACGCGCATCCGTGGCGGCTTGACGTGGATTGGACATGGATTCCCCGCGCCCGTGAGCGAGGCGTTTTGATTTCCGTCAATCCTGACGCGCATTCAACGGCTGGTATTAACGATATTCGTTATGGCATTATGGCCGCACGGAAAGGAGGTTTAGATGCGGTGGGGTGTTTGAATTGTCGAGATGTTGAAGGGTTCTTGAATAATAAATCATTAAAATAAATTAGTATGTCTAAAACAAAACTCACCGTTAATCCAAACGGCTCATTAAAAATTGAAGGCGATTTTGACATCGTTGATGCACAAGGCAATGAATACGGCCTTCAAGGCAGAACATCCTTAGGACTATGCCGTTGCGGCCTGTCCAAAAACAAACCTTTTTGCGACGGCTCACACCGAAACGGCTTTGAACACGAGGCTGTTGCCTTCGATTTGCCGCCTAAAAAAGTGTAAAAAACGCTTAAAATGTCCAAAACGCCTTGAAATGATTACTTCAAGGCGTTTTTTTTAACCCAAAAAAATGTAACTTTGTCCAAAATTTAATGGTTTTATAATGAAAAATCTACCTATTGGTTTACAAACCTTGCCAAGTCTCCGCGATTTTAATTGCGTTTACGTTGACAAAACAGAAATGGTCAATCGCCTAGTGACAAAAGGAAAATACTATTTTCTGTCGCGTCCGCGTCGTTTTGGCAAATCGTTGCTGATTTCGACATTCAAAGAACTGTTTTTGGGCAACAAAGAGTTGTTCAAAAACACATGGATTTATGATAATTGGGACTGGTCGCAGACGAATCCTGTATTGCATTTTTCATGCGATAAAATCGGTTTTCGTGAATTAGGTTTAGATGTCGTTCTCAAATCTGAAATCAATAAAATGGCTAAATCTTATCAGATTTCCTTAACTGAAACGGATTTAAAAGGCCAATTTAGAGAATTAATCGAACAAGTTGCGGCTAAACACGGCCAAGTCGTTTTGTTAATTGACGAATATGACAAGCCGATTATTGATTTTTTGGAACAAGAGCCTTTCGCACAAGCCAAAGTAAATCAAGGCATTATGCGTGAGTTTTATTCTGTATTGAAAAGTGCAGAGCCATATTTACGTTTTTTCTTCGTGACGGGTGTGTCGAAATTTTCGCAGGTGTCCATGTTTTCTGAATTGAATAATTTGAAGGATATTACGATTCACGGAGATTACGCAACGCTAACGGGTTACTCAAAGGAAGACTTGATATATTATTTTGATGACTATTTGCAAGAGGCCATGCAAAAACTCAATTTGACGCGGCAAGCATTGCTAGAACAAATGGGAATTTGGTACGACGGTTTTAGTTGGGATGGTATTCATAAAGTATATAATCCGTTCGGGACGCTTAATTTTTTGGATGAGTGTATTTTCAAAAATTTTTGGTCGTCAACGGGCAATCCAAAATTTTTGATTCATCAGATTAAAAAACACGTTCAATTTGACCTTGAAAATACGCGAACAAGTGCTTATTTGTTGAATAAATACAACATTGATAACCTCGATTTAGTGCCGCTGTGTTTTCAAACGGGCTATCTAACCATTAAACATATTGACCCTATGACGGGTGAAATGATTTTGGATTATCCGAATAAAGAAGTCCGTGAGAGTATGTATCAATTTATGATTGACGATATTTCTTCTACGAGTAATCCAAATACAGGTATGACTATCAAGGATTTAAATAAAGCATTTTTAGATAATGACTTAGAACGTGTTAAAACGATTCTTAATTCATTATTGGCTGCTTTGCCTTACGAAGTCTATAAAAAACAATCGGAAGGGTTTTATCATGGCTTATTGCATTTAATTTTTAGTTATGTCGGTGTTTATATCGAAAGCGAGCCGCATCTCTCGAACGGACGCGCAGATGTTATTGTACAGACCCCTCAGTATATTTATATTTTTGAATTCAAATTTAATAAAAATGCCGAAGATGCACTTCAACAAATTAAGGATAAAGATTATGCAGACAAGTACCGCGCTACGGGAAAACCGATAATTGGCATTGGCGTTAATTTTAATAAAGCTAAAAAGAAAATTATGGGTTGGTTGCCCGAAAATCTGTAAGTAAAACAGACCCCTCAGTATAAAACGTAAAAAGCCTTGTAAATTGTTGTTTACAAGGCTTTTATGTATGTTGAATTCTAAATTATAAGCCGCGTCTAGTTATTTCTTTTTCAATCAACAACAACTCACGGCTCATGTCACCCGTGACCGATGTATTTTCCTGAGCCCGTCTGACCAAGTAAGGCACAACGTCCGAAACGGGGCCATACACCATGTATTTAGCGACATTGTAACCCGCCGCCGCAAGGTTGAAAGTAACATTATCACTCATACCAAAGAGTTGGCAAAACCAAAAATGCGGATGATTGTGCGCCACGCCCATTTCTTCCATCAAGTCAGCCAAAAGCATCGAACTTTGCGCGTTGTGCGTTGCGTTCATGCAAGCAATGTGTTCCAAATGCGAGACGCAGAAAACGAGTGCGTCGTTGTACATTCGGTCGGTCGCCACTTTATCGGGATTTATCGGTGTCGGATAGCCCATTTCTTGGGCGCGTTTGCGCTCTTTTTCCATGTACGCACCGCGCACGAGCTTTGCCCCGAGGATAACATTTTTCTCTCGTGCCAATTCATACGAAGCCTTCAGAAATGCCAAACGGTCGTGCCGATACAGTTGGAAAGTATTGAAAACCACTGCTTTATCTTTGTTATAACGCGCCATCATAATATTAGCCATGCGGTCAATCGTGTCTTGAATCCACGTTTCTTCGGCGTCAATGAGGACGGAAACACCTTTTTCACGGGCAGAATGACAAATGGCATCCACGCGTTTTGAGACGTTGAAGTATTCGTTTTGTTCGTCATGCGTCATAGGGGCGTTGCGTTGGATTTTTTCCAACAATTCAAAGCGCGCCAAACCCGTTATTTTAATCGAAACAAAAGGAATATTGCGCGACCGCGACGCAAAATCAATGGCCCGAATGTTCTCATTCATGGTCAGATTGAAATCATCTTCCGATTCTTTACCTTCTGCACCGAAATCGAGGATGGTTTTCGACTTCACTTTGACGAGTTTTTCAATCGCGGGCATTGAGTCGAGTAGGGTAGTGCCGCCGCAAAATTGCTCGAAAATAGTGCTGCGAATGACCGTTTCCGCAAACGGCAACCGCCATTCTACGGCTTTTAGAGCCAAAACGTTGCCGATGTCAACCAAGCGTGGGTTGTTCATGATGCGAAAAAGCCAAGCGGATTTTCGCAATTCGCGGTCGGTTTTATATCCGAAGGCAATTTCGGTATTGCCGAAATTGATGCTGTTTTTTTTAATTTCCATGCTGCTGTTTATAGTCAACTCATTTTGTTTAATACACTTTATCTTTTTTTTCTAAGGCCAATTTCAAGCCAATCGCAATGATTTACAGGTTGAATTACTGAGGGGTGTCGTAACGCGTTTTGTCATTCAGAAAAAATCCCTATTGTCTGTGTTGTCTAGTTTTTTGTCATTCAGAAGGAATCTTTATTTTATGGCGTCATTCATACACGACACAATAGAGATTCCTTCTGAATGACAAAAAACTAGACAACACACATTATTCATTATTTATTCCGTCTTTTCCCAAAGTTTAAACCGTCCTTCCATTTGCGTTGAAACGACCGTATAACAAGGTGGAACTTCCTCCGAACACGCGTAGTACGTAGCGAGTTTTGTTCCAATCGGCAACTTAGACAATTGTCTTCTAAGGTATAACGAATATAAAAAAAATAATTCTTTATCCAATTCAACTTCTTTATCAATGCTGTCCTCGACTAAAATATTCTCAAAAAAAGCATTGAAAAAGTAAAAAGCGTTGTAGTCCTTGAAATTAATGCTCAAAATATTGCCGTGAATAAAATTAACGTTCGGCAAATTGTATTGTTCTGCTAAAGAAACCGACAAATCGTACAGATTTTCGCGCTGTTCGACGCCCGTGAAGACCCCCTCAGTACAAGCCGCCCCAATTATACAAAATTTGCCGACGCCCGAACCAATGTCTAAAATCTTACTATTTGGCGTGTCCGCGAGGTATGCTGCCGCCATTTTTGCGACCGCGACGGGCGAAAAATGCCGTTTCGACAAAGGGCTAATGTCCTTCGGATACATCTCGTCAAATTCGGCGTCTGTTACTTCTAATCCTAATTTTAAGTTTTCAAAAATCATGTAATTTAGTTTAAACTCTTGCCCAAAAAATCCGCTTTCCTTTTACTTCAACCCAATCTTTTTGCCATGATTTACGCTTTGAATTGTCATAAATCAGCAAATAACCCGTCGCTAAACCCAAACGGTCTAAATAATCGGCAAGTTGTTCCAAGCCTTTTTTGTTGGCTTCTGAGCCGCGCCAAACCTTCAATTCGGCCACATATTGGTGCTGATAAAAGGTAATCACAAGGTCTAAACGGCGTTCTTCTGAAATTTGAGGCTCTTTGAAATCATAACCAACACCGTTGATAATCGGCTTCATAAACGCTAAAAATATCAGCCTACCGTCGCGTTCAAGGAAATTACGGTCTTTTTGACTGTATTGCTGCCGCATAAACGCTTGAAAATTTACGATAATGCGTTCCATATCTAAGCCGTTGTTTGGCAACCGATATGGGCTTGCACTACCAAAATTTTCTAGTTTGTTTTTGGGGTCAATAAGGTTCGTCGTGCGCCATTCCGAAATCATCATATTTGAAATCCGTTCCCGATAAATACGGTTATGAACGATGAGTAAACCCGTATCTGATTGTACGAAAATGCCGTACAAACTACCTAAATTAATAATTGGGTCGTCAAGTCTATATTCAACTTTATCACCATCAATAACTACTGAAAAAACAAGTTGATATAATTTTTCATTATTTTTAAGGTTTTTGAGCAGTGTATCAAAGTTAGCGTTACCCTCCTCTTTCACGGCGATTTGAGCCGCTTTATTTACATCGGTTTTTGTCCATTCTTTCACGTTTTTAGTTGGTAAAATATCTTCATCTATTATTTTACACAAATGACTGACGAGATAGGGATAACCCGACGTGAAATAGAACAATTGTTCGGCGATTTCTTCGGTATTCATTGTTACTTTTTGCTCCGCACAATAGTCCGTCAACATCGGTTTTATATCGTCGGGTGATAAGCCTAAATCTACTTTGTAAGTCGTCGCAATGTTCCACGGCGAGTTGTATTTTTGCTCTTCGTCGCTGCGTATTTTCAGTTTTAAAGACTTTACATCATGCACACCCGCGAGGACAATTGAGTGGAAAGTTTTGAACGTCCGCCTATCCAAATATTTATTTCTTAGCATAGCTAAAAAGCTGATAAACAATTGGTTATTGCTACTTTTATCCACTTCGTCAATCAGTAGCACGACCTTTTTATCGGCCTTGCTGATGATATCTGAAATCAGATTTCCCAGTAAATTCAGGTTCGTTACTGAGGGGGCCGATTCTTTGAGCCAACCCACTAATTCAGGTGCGTAAGCCGTTGCATATCTTGCTAGTAAGTTAACGAAGCCCGTCGAAAACGTCGCTTCATCATCGAATATAGCGTCGCCGATGCCTTCAAAACTCATGTTGAAAGCAACATAATTATTTGATTTTATTAACTTTTCAGTCAATGTATAGAGCATTGTCGTTTTTCCATATTGACGTGGGCGATTGATGATGAAATAGTCGCCTTTTTCAATCATTTTGTAGGTCGCATCTACTTTTTTAGAGATGTCAGCCATGTAGTGAACGTCGGAAAAACAAAGCCCTGTGACATTAAATTCTTTTGTCATAATTTTAATTTCAACTCAAAAACAAAGGCGAAAATAGATTTTATTGCTGAAAAAGAACCTGTTAGGGCTTAATTCCTGCAATAAATCCAAACGTTTAGCAAATTAAAAATTAAGACTGTAATGCTTTGGGATTTTATGTTGCGGCGTAGCTGCAAAATCTCGGTAATAACAAGCAGATAAGCCCGATTTTCCATGCGGTGTAACCCCAAAACTGCCTATTTTGCGGTTACACTGCGTAAAAAAAGTTGATAGTTTAAGATGTTACCAAGATTTGGCAGCTACGCCGCCGTCAAAAAAAAAGCGAAAATTTCTAAAAATTGAAGTTTATCTAATTGATTATCAGTTAAATATAAATTTTAATAACTTATTAATGATTTGAACAACAACTTTTATTCTCTTGAATAGGCGGACACGGCACTGTACCGTAGCTGCAATAAACGCAACAATCGCCTTTCAAGGGCTTCAAAAGTGTCTTGCAATGTGTGCATTCGTAGAAAAATTGGCAAGCGTCGGTCGGCATTGTCTCTTCTTTTTGATGTTGACAATGCGGACACGTTAAAACGGATTTTAATAATAATAGCGACATCCGTTTATTGTTTTTTTATAATATTAGATGAATAGCCTGTACTGTCTATAGCAGCTTTGATGTCCTTTATACTGACTTGTTTTGGGTCAAATTCGACGGTTGTGTTGCCTTTTTCGTAAGAGGCGGCGACATTTATGATGCCGTTTAATTCACTGACTTTGCTTGTAATATGGTGTTCGCATCCTTCGCAAGTCATGCCCGTTACGCGGAATTCGCCTAGTTCAGTCAGCGTATTTACGGAACTATTTACGGAGGTATTTGCTTTGTTTTTAGCCATTAAATCATTGGAAAAATAAGGAAAAGCGGTTAAAAACAAAGCAAACAGCGTAACAACGCCTAAGAATTTGGTGCTTTGAAAAAAACTTTTTTTCGCCCCGTTTTGAGTCGCGCAGCAATCGGCGACAACGGGTTTTGGTTTTAGGTTTTGATACCAAGCCAAGCCCAATATCCCGATTGTTGCACCCATGAAATAGGGTCTGAGTGGTTCAATCCACGAAAAATTAGTGGCCAAACTACTTGTTCCCGCCACGATTACTAATAACGGGGCGATGCAGCACAAAGAACTCGCTAATGCTGTCAACAAGCTCAATCCGATAGATGTTATTTTTAATGCCATTTTTATTTTTTAATTATTTTTTCTAAGTACATGACAAAAAAGTAAATGTCTTTTCGCACTCGCTTCGCTCGCGCGAAAAGAGGGGAAAGTGGTTCAAATTTCGGGCTTTGCCCGAAATTT
>JAYSRS010000205.1:0-5366 GCA_043720935.1 Saprospiraceae bacterium | reverse complement strand
ATAAGTGCTTGGACAAAATTACTTGATAGTTACTGGCTCTTTCTCGCTACGCTCGAAAATCGCCCTTTAAAGGACTTTTTTAGGGCGAGCGTGTATTTTTTATAAAAAACACCGTTGTACCATAAAGCCGATAATTCCGAAAATTAAACAGTAACAAACCGCTAAGGCTATAACGCATTACTTTCCCTCAAAAAAACAGACAATGGCTCATTTTATCACTAAAATAGAACCTATTTTGCGTAAAATAGCCCGCAAGATAGCCCGCACCATCGTCCGTTTTCCCGCTAAATGGTATTTTAATCGCCAATTTAAAACCGCCTTTACCGACGATTACGACGCTTTTTGGGTCGTTGACATTGACAATACAATCGCCGATTCGTGGAAAAAAATGACCCCTCAGTATGACAATGCTTTCCGTTCGCAATCGGATAAAATGATGAGTTTTGACGCGTTTGAACCGATGCAAAGGCTTTTTCAAGGCATTCCACCGCGTACACGCATTGTTTTTCTAACCGCACGGCAATACATTCGTTATTCTGTTACAAAACGCTGGTTGCAAAAGAAAGGTTTTTGGCAAGCCGATAGTGTCTTAGTTTTGGTCGAACGCATGAACGATAAAGCACCTTTGTTGGCACAGGTTTTAAAAACCAATTTTGCGAAAAAGAGACCCCCTCAGTATTTTAATGATTTTGACCAAAAAACGTTGGCAACAACGGCCAATTTGCTACCTTTGCCAGCAACTAACGCAATAATTAACGCCATAGCAACAATCAAATCAAGCAATAATACATATCCGATTGTTTACTTTGATGATTTAAGCTACAACCACGAAAATGGTGAAGTCCTGTATTATAATGACGTAATTGAGGCAGTTCAAAAAATGCCCATTCGTTATATTGGTTATGGCGAATTATTGATACTTCAAGCAACCGAAAAAATTTGACCGCAGACTATTGAGAACATAAAATTTTGTTGGAATGTACACCTAATTTTTCAATTTTAAATTCATAATTCCCATTATATGTGTGGTATTTACGGCAGTTTTAACAAACACTATTCGGACAGTACGATTCGGCAAAAACTTAAAACCATCGCTCATCGAGGGCCTGACGCGTCTCATTTTGTGCGCTATCGCAACAGCCTCGTTTTAGGCCAAAACCGCCTATCCGTTGTTGACCTTAACGAAAGGTCAAATCAGCCTTTTACATATAACGATTTTATTCATATCACATTTAACGGTGAGATTTATAATTTTTTAGAACTCAAAAAACAGCTTCGTACTGAGGGGTATGCTTTTTCAACAACCTCCGATACGGAAGTCGTTTGCGCCGCTTATTTGGCCTACGGAGAGCGTTGCGTCGAACGTTTTAACGGGATGTTTGCCTTCGTTTTGTACGATGAAAGACAACAAAAACTGTTCGGTGGCCGCGACAGATTAGGAAAAAAACCTTTTTATTATTCCCTTAGTAATCAATCATTTGAGTTCGCTTCGGCCTTGAAACCCATCACGTTGAGCCACCAAACGCATGCCTTAGACGAACGTGCCGTTTCTCAATTTTTACTGAGGGGGTATGTCGCCGAGCCGCTTTCCATTTTTAAAGGCATAGAAAAACTCAAAGCTGCCCATACGTTTATATATGACCTTTCGACGCACCGTTTTGAGACGCGGCAATATTGGGAAATTGACCAAAATGCGCCCTTTGAAGGCGATTACGCCGCTGCGAAAACCGATTTGCATGGTATTTTGCGCGATGCAGTCGAAAAACGCATGATTGCCGATGTGCCACTTGGCGTTTTTTTGTCGGGTGGTGTGGATTCGTCCTTAGTTGCGGCGATTGCTCAGGATTTAAGTGGCGGTATTCAAACTTTCTCCGTCAAGTTCAACGAAGCGGATTTCGACGAAAGCCCTTATGCACGGGCGGTTGCACAGCATTTAGGTACAAACCACGTCGAAATTCCCTGCAATTACGCCGAAGGCATTGATTTAATCGAGCAAATGCCGCAATTTTATCAAGAACCTTTCGGCGACGGCTCCGCAATTCCTTCCATGCTTTTGGCCAAACACACCCGCAAACACGTAACGGTTGCCCTCTCGGGCGATGCAGGTGATGAAAGTTTTTTAGGCTATGAACGCTATGAGCGCATTCAACGCGTGGCCCCTTTGATGCGATTGCCCCATTTTTTACGCCGTTCGGCTGCCGCAATTTTGGGTTTGTCGCCCAATTATCGCCACAAACTCATTGCCACAGGCATCGGTTATCTCGACATTGAAACGCTCTATCAAGCGCAAATGGGGACGCTCGAAATTGACCGTCTTTTAGACGTCAGCCTTGCCGATTTTCCCGAACATCAAAATTTTTTGTATTCAAATAAAAATTTATTAGAATGCGTATCTGGTTATGATTTAAAGACTTATCTCAACGGCGATATTAATACGAAAGTGGATAACGCCACAATGGCCTTCTCGCTTGAAGCCCGCGCCCCGTTGATGGATTACAGAATCGTAGAGTTTGCACGGTCGTTACCCACCGATTTTAAATACAAAGACGGCGTGACGAAGCGCATTTTGAAAGATATTTTGTATGAATACGTACCAAAAACTATTTTTGACCGCCCCAAAGCGGGTTTTGGAATGCCGTTTACACACTGGTTTCGGGGGGAATTGAAAAACTACGTTTTGGACACATTGACGACTCAGAATTTATCAAAGATTCCAAATCTTAATGTGTTAGCCGTTCAAAACCATATCAATAGACACATGGCAGGGACATCCAATCAGCAACAATTGATTTGGAATTTGCTCGTTTTCGTCAATTGGCAAGCTGCACAGCGACAAACGACGCACGCATCACCCCCTCAGTATGTCGAGGTTTAATCAGCAAAAATGAACGTATTACAGTCGGAAAATAGGGAGAAAACGCGGACGAAAATCCTTTTTCTCATTCCAAGCCTTCGGGCGGGCGGGTCAGAACGCGTGTTTTCGGTTTTGGCCAACCATTTAGATAGAGAAAAATTTGATATTAATATCGTGACGCTCGACGGCAGCGAGGCTTTCTACAAAATACGCCAAGAAGTCCGCTTAACAGATTTAAAAACGCCACGGGTACGTCAAGCCGTTGTCAAGATTTTTAAACTCATTCGCGCCGAAAAACCGCATATTGTGGTGTCAACTCTGACGCACCTAAATTTATTTTTAGCCCTAATGAAACCTGTTTTACCGCGCAAAATCCGCTTCATTGCGCGAGAATCTACCATTTTGAGCGCATTCCATGCGACGGAATCGCATACCAAGCTACGCAATTTAGCGGTTAAATTATTTTATACGTCTTTTGATTTACTGATTTGCCAATCCAATCGGATGGCAACAGATTTAGAAAAAAACTATTTTCTACCAAAATCAAGGCTCAAAACCATCAACAATCCGATTCATACTGAGGGGGTACTTCAAAGCGCCCGTGAAGGCGTTGTTACAGTCCGAAAAGCCCAATTTAGATTTGTCAGTATCGGGCGTTTATCCGCCGAAAAAGGGATTGACTGTGCTTTAAAGGCTCTTGCCACTTTAGAAAACGTGGATTTTGAGTATCTAATAATCGGTGAAGGTAAAGAACGCACCACCCTCGAACAACAGGCTGCCGCGTTAGGTATTGCCGACCGCGTGGTGTTTTTAGGGGCTTTGAAAAACCCTTTTGGTTGGTTGGCTTCTGCCGATTTACTATTATTACCGTCCCACTTTGAGGGTTTTCCCAACGTTTTGTTAGAAGCAGGTACAGTTGGCACACCCGCCGTTGCGTTTGCTTGCGGTGGCGTGAGTGCCGAAATAATTGAAGACAATAAGACGGGTTTTGTCGTAAAAGACGGTGACACAGCGGCTTTGAGTGCCGCAATACTGAGGGGGTGTTCTACCGTTTTCGACCGCGCTTACATTCAGCAACAAACTGCTAATCGCTTCGGAATAGCGGCTATTTTAGCCCAATTTGATACTACTTTTTTAACCGTTTAAGCCTTTTATGCCCTTACCAAAAATTGCTTTTTTTATAACGCGGCTCGATTACGGTGGAGCTGAAAAAGTAATGCGTCTGCTTATCGAGGAGTTGCACACACGTTATGACATTCACTTGATTTTGACGGTCAAATTGCGCCACATCACCTTACCAAAGCGCGTAAATATTTTCTATCTGACGGAGTCTGAAACAACAGGTTGGCGCAATTTTGCCAAAATACCGCTTTTAGCTTATCAATATCGGCGTTATCTAGTCAAAAATAACATTTCTCTGAGCCTTTCTTTCTTGTTGCGCCCCAATCTTATTGCCGCTTTTACGCGCTTTTTAGGTTGGCGCGGGACGCTTATTTTGAGCGAACGCTCATCGCCGATTTCTTTTTATTCGTTGCAAGGCAAATCGGGTCAATTAGCCTTGTTTTTGATGAAAAAAATATTCCCCCAAGCGGATGTAATTTTGCCAAATTCTTTCGGTGCTCTGCACGCTTTGCGCGATATTTTGAAGATAAAAACGCGGTATGAAGTCATTTATAATCCACTCGACATACCCAAAACCCTTCAACGCGCCGCCGTTAATGTGAGTCAATTGATTGATTTTGAGCGATTTACATTTATTTGTGTTGGCCAACTGCATCCGTACAAAAATCATCAATTATTGCTCCACGCTTTCGCTGAATTAACGGATATCGATTGCCAATTGCTGATAGTTGGCGACGGCGAAGAGGCGAATAATTTAAAGCAATTAGCACAGCAATTAAAGTTAGAAAGCAAGGTTATTTTTGTCGGTTATGACGATAATCCCTTGCGCTTCCTATCAAAATCGCACTGTTTTGTCACCGCCACGAACGTTGAAGGTATGCCCAACGTGTTGCTAGAAGCCTTGTCATTGGGTTTACCCATCATTTCAACTGACTGTGTTTCGGGGCCTCGTGAGTTGCTCGCGCCTACGAGTGACGTAAATTTTAAACTTGAAAAAGGCATAGAAAAAGCCGAGTATGGGCTTTTAGTACCGACAAACGCGCCGCAGGATTTGGCCGCCGCCATGAAAACGATGTATCAAAACAACGACTTGCGCGTACACTATGCCCATATAGGACAGCGTAGGGCCGCTACTTTTGCGAAACCCATCATGATTAGAAAATTTACGGATTTATTAGATAGTTTTTTGACAAAATAACCCGCAAGTAGTGATTGGTTAATAGTTGCGGGCTATCAGTTACGCAAGCCATAGACATTCAATGCTAAAAAAACATTGTAAGTACGTGGACAAAATTATTTGATAGTTACTGGCTCTTTCTCGCTTCGCTCGAAAATCGCCCTTTGAAGAATTTTTTTAGGGCGAGCGTGTTTTTTTGATAGAAAAATCTAC
>JAYSRS010000204.1:0-1923 GCA_043720935.1 Saprospiraceae bacterium | reverse complement strand
CGCTCACTCCGATAGATTTTCTCCCACGCACGCCTTTTTCGCGCAGCGAAAAACAGTGCGTATAAAATGTGGTTTTATTTATTTCGCATTCCTAAGCGATTTTCGTCTTGCTCATTAAATTCAATAATAAGCGATTTAGTCATTGATAATAAATTTAAAAAATGAATTAATAACGTTTCAAATAAAGCGACTTAAAAGTCGCGTTACAGTTAAAGTACGCCTACAGAAGCCGTTAATGCCTCTTGAATTTCCTCAATATCAATGTACTCAAAGCCATCAATAACGATGTGTGCATCGTCTAAAGACAAGGCTTTGCCGATACCGACGGCATAAAAACCACCGTTCAAAGCGGCTTCGATACCCTTTTCAGCGTCTTCAAAAACGATGGTATTTTTAGGAGAAACGCCGAGTTGTTCTGCACCTAACAAGAAAACTTCGGGGTGTGGTTTGCTCTTTGTGGTCGAATTGCCGTCAATAATGACTTCGAAATAGTGCGTCAAACCGATGCGGTCGAGTATCATTCGTGAGTTTTTGGAGGCCGAACCGAGGGCGATTTTGATGCCGCGTTTCTGTAAATCTTGCAAGAAATTTTCGACGCCTGCGAGGGTTTCTTTAGGCGTCATGTGTTGGATATATTCCAAATACCAAGCGTTTTTTTGCGCTGCCAACATCTCTTTTTCTTCGATGTCTTGAATGTCTTTTCCACCCCATTTCAGGATTAAATTGAGCGATTCTACGCGAGAAACACCTTTTAATTGCTCGTTTTCTTCTTCCGTGAAGTCAAAACCGAGTTCGTTTGCGAGGCGTTGCCATGCTTTAAAATGATATTTTGCGGTGTCGCAAATCACACCGTCGAGGTCGAAAATACAAGCGTCAATTTTATTCATTTTTTCACAATTGAGTGGGTTTGAAAATATTTATAATCCTTGTTAAAGCGACGCAAAAGTAAGTTGTTGAGTGTACACTTAGCCTTGTTTTGAAAAATTTTTGAACGGATAAAATGGACAGCATCCAAAAAATGTTCAAATTTGGCCGTCAAAATTTAAAACGTTACAAAATATGACCATCCAAAAAGTTACAGAAAACGAGTTACCTACGCTCATCGCCCTCGCCCGTAAGACGTTTATCGCGGCGTTTGAAAAAGAAAATAATCCCGACGATTTTGCGGCTTATGTCAATGCCGCGTTTACCTTCGCGGTGTTTAAAAAAGAACTGGATACTGAGGGGTCGGTTTTTTATTTAGTGTATAACGATAATGCGTTAGTTGGTTATTTTAAATTAAATCATAACAAAATTCCGCATGACGCTATTAATGTTATTCCTGAATTTGAGTTAATACATACGCAAAAAATGACGGAGTTAGAGCGTATTTATTTAACCGACAATACGCATGGTAAAGGTTTTGCAACGTTGATGATTAGTGAAATCATAGCATTATCAAAAATAGAAAACAGTGCTTTTATTTGGCTTGGCGTTTGGGAAAACAATTTAAAAGCCATTAAATTTTATCAAAAATCGGGTTTTTCTAAGTTTGGTGAGCATATTTTTATCATTGGCAACGACCCACAAACAGATTGGCTGATGTTTAAAAAATTGAATGACTAATTTAACACGGATTTTAAAGTCAAGTATTGATAGGTTATATTTGTTGGTCTTATTGCGGCGTAGCTGCAAAATCTCGGTAACACAACCTAATAACCCAATTTCTTATGCGGTGTAACCGCTAAACGCGTTGTTTTGCGGTTATACCGCATCTTAAAAATCGTTGTTTAATGGCGTATTACCAAGATTTTGCAGCTACGCCGCAGTAGCGATATAACCTATTAACGCTCAATCCTATTATTAGTGTTATACTGAAGTGAAAGTGGTTTTCGGATTACTATTGGCAAGTCCCGATGAAGGAAGGTCGGGACAGGTTATGAC
>JAYSRS010000203.1:0-5370 GCA_043720935.1 Saprospiraceae bacterium | reverse complement strand
AAAATTGCCAAATCTTAGAATAAGCATTAAAATGCAGCTTTTCTTTGAGTATTTTTCAGTAAATGCTATTTTTCAAAATACTGTGGGAAATGTCGGATCTAACATCGTTTTTCACATTTAAAACCATTTTTCGTACTATGTCTATCAGCTTCGGCGTTGCCAAAAACGATTTTCGACGCGCCCGACGTGTTAACAGCCTTACTCGATATAGAAAAAGAATTAGGTGTTTATACCGAGGAAGACCTCAATTCGATGGTCAATCAGCTGGGTCAAAAACACGTGATTTTGGCGGCTAAATCGGCAACGTCATTGCGGAATACAACCCTTATTTTACGAAAAATACGGGCGTAGAACATTTGTTAAGCCCCGATTTTCACGCCGAAGCTTTGAAATACAGAGAAAAGAAAATCCTTATTTCATTGGCCGACCGCATGAAAGATTATCTGAAAAAACGGTTCGGCACTTATGAAGCCTTTTTAAAATGTCAAACGCACATGATTAGCCTCGCAAACGCCTATCGCTTTCAACGTATTCTTATTATTTTCATCAGCCTAAAAAAATATTTTTCCGAAATTAAGAAAAACCAAAAAAAACCACTTTCTTTGTTTTGGAGATAGGCTTACAAAACAAACCGAAAAAAATGTTTGCAAGTGCTAAATAGTTTTTTACTTTTGGATAAAAATTGAAAATATGGGTGTAACAATTCACTACCGGGGCAAACTTAAATCGCCCAACATGATAACGGGCTTGATGCACGAAGTAGAAGATATTTGTATGGCAAATAATTGGAAACACAATATGCTGACCGACGAAAGACCCTTCGGCGACCCGCATTTTGGCGACGACGATGACGACTTTTTCGACGACGATGACGACCATAATTTGATGCCAAATACCCGCAAAAAACCCGATTTGGGCTTACGCGGCATCACTTTTCAGCCGCATGAGGACTGCGAAACCACCACTCTTCTCTTTGATACAGAGGGGGTACTCCAATCGCTTTTTTCGATGATTTTTGGTCACTACGACAGTCGGGTTAAGTACCCGCACATATTCGTAAAAACCCAATTTTCAGGCATCGAAACGCACGTCAAAATCATCAATTTGCTGGTCTATTTGAAGAAAAAATACTTCAAAGTCCTGCATATTACCGATGAAGGCGGCTATTATCCCAAGAAAAACATCGAGGCATTAACGGGACGTATGGAATTTATTGGCAATGCTATTGACACCATCCGCGACGTTTTTGAAAACGCCGAATTTGACGGCTCGCCCGAAGAAGTGATGTCTCAAATGCGCGATGCCCTCTCTCGCTCGCTCAAAGGCGCGCAGGTACGTATCATAAAATTTCAAATGGGTCAAATGCCCGAAGAGCTTTTTCCCAAAAGAGACACCGATGACGAACCCACAACGGATGATGATGCCGATGATAATTTACCATTTTAAAAATTTCAGATTTAAAATCAAGAGCGCCGCTTGAAATTTTAAATAGCTGATAAACAAAAAGCCATGCACAACATATTTTTCAATATTAATCCTCGATACAAGCAATTTAAAAGCAAGGGACAATTGTGCAAAGCATACAAAATAGCCACTGCATTTTCAACCATTTTCCAAGTAAAAAGCCGCTCCGATACAACATCGAAGCGGCTTTTTACTTGGAAATGCGTAAAATACTGAGGGGAAAAGCTTTGAGTTAGGCGGCACTCGAAACTCAAAACCTTATTGCGGCCCCGCAGGTGATTGAAACACAAGCGTTTGTCTGCCCGATTTTTTAGACGTTACCAAAAGCAAATGCCCCGTTGCGGCAGGGTCGGCACTGCAATTGCCCGATTTGGGAAAACTTGTTCGGCTGTAATTAGTGGCTTTCATATCAATAAACTCACCTACATAATCTTCCACGCCTGCACCACGCGCCGTTCTGTCAATCGTGAAAAAGAGTTTGCGCGGCACTATAGTCGTATCGTAATAGCCATAAATTGGGTTGAGTGAGTAAAGTTTGTTGGGGTCATTGACCAAACCTGGCGCACCGCTACACGTCGTTTTTTCAAACGAACCGCGATTAAGCGAATAGACCACTTTAAATTTACCATTAACGGGGTCGGTCAATAAAGTATCGCGCATGATGCCAAACCACAACGTATAATCTGTATTAACGGGGCTAACCCATGACCGATTGATGCTCGACGGATAAACGTTGATGACTGACGGGAAAATGATTTCGGGCATAATCGGCGTAACGAAATTCGGGTTTTTCAAGTAAAAATCCTTAGAATTGACGATAAAATCAAACGCTACCTCGTCCGAACAGTCAAGGTCTTCGATTTTTAATTTGGTTGAACCCGACACGCCGAAAGGTACTGTAAGCACCATGCCAACGCCTTCAATAAATTTTTTGGCCGTGTCTGCGACAGTCACGCCGCCGAAAGAAATTGTTTTTCCCAACAACGAACTCGCAGGTTTGGCGCGTATCAAAATTTGATACCCCGCAGGATTATTGTCCGAAGACAATTCAATGCTGCCAACGGGGTCGCATTTCGGATTGCAGTTAGAAGCGAGAAAAGAAACGCCGATGATAGCAGCAATGCTGAACATAAAAGCGAGAACATTTTTCATTGTTTAATAATTTTTGAGACGTTAGAAATTTTGTTTTAAATTATTGACAGTGTTTGTTATTTTTTCTTCCAACGTCGGCAGCAGCGCGGTCACGCGGGAGAACGGTTCTTTAGTGGCTTCGACGGCTTTTCTCTTGGCTTCCTGTCTGCCCAATTGACGCGTCGCGTATTTTTTGAGAATGTCATTTACTGAAAATTCAGCAGGATAGACCGTTTTGTCATGTACTTCGGTCAAAATATAGGTGTATGTGGCTTCCAACTGCGTTTTTACTGAGGGGTCTGCCCAATAGTGTTGAACGGCGGTCAAGTGGGCATCTTGCTTTGCTAGTAGGCCGTCTCTTGCTAAATTATAGGCATCAATCTTTTTATTCAACGCTGGTACGGCTGCTTGATTCATAAAATACGTCGCTACGCGGTCGGGCAAAAGCATATCACGGAGGTTGTGCAGGGCATCCAAATATTGTCGTAAAGTTGCCGAAATGCTTTGAAAATGTGTCTGTTTTTCCAAAAATTGGGCATCTTTGGCATCCACGAGTTGCTGCATCGTGCGCGCTAAATCAGCTTCTAATCGCTTGATAAGCTTGTCTTTCTCTTGAATTTCGGCATTAGACGCGGCGTTTCGTTGGGCATTAACCATCTGAATTTCTTGAATCCGTGCTTCATAAAACAGCACCGTATCGAGCATTTCCTTTTGCAGATGCTGCACTTGCCGCGCACTCAAATTGTACTTTGTTTGCAACGATTTTACCTTTGTGTTTAAGGCTGTAACCTTCGATTTCAACGCCGTATTTTGTTGAGAACACAACATCACTTCAATATTATTCGACGGCGGGATATTCACCACACCGCCAATCGGCGCAAGCATTTCCCGATTGTCTAAGCCATTTGTCAAGGTCAATTTGACAAATTTTTGGTTTGTTGCCTTAGAATGCACCGTAAAAGAACCGTCAGGCTCTGTAATATCGTAATCAACATCGGTAATATAAACGGTCACTTTCGGCACGCCGACTGCCTTGCCGTTAATCATTTCAACGACGCGGCCACGTACTTCAATGACGGGCGTTTGTTGTGCTAGAAGTATTTGATGGATTGAAATTAAGGCAACGACCAATAGCCGTTTTAAAGTAGAAACAGTCATAGCGGTTTGTTTTTTTACGTAAAATTTGAATAAACTAATTGATTATCAATGATTTATACACAGAATTTTAGTCCTAAAACGTTGTCATTGCGAGGCACGAGGCAATCTTTTGGGCTTGCATTCTGCTGAAACAAACAGATTGCTTTGTGCCTCGCAATGACAACGTTTTATGATGGGAATTAATAGTAAAATTTTATGATTTAATTCAAAACTCACGTTAGTTCTACTTTGGCACTCTAAGATTTCGTCGAAAAAGGTAGCAACGGAGCTTGCTCCGTAAGCAGTAGTCATTTGAAAATACGAACTATTTTATGCCCTACGGAGCAAGCTCCGTGGCTACCTTCTTAGAGTGCCAAAGTAGAATTAGATAGTGAACAAAAAAAGAGTAAAATACTGAGGGGTATATATTTTAGATGTTAAAACCGAAATCCGACATCCCAAATCCGACATCGCCTTAATTCGCTTTCAGCAAGCGCAACACTTTTTCGTTGACCAAAATTTGGCGACTCAACACCACCCTATCGTTTTCAATAATGGACAATTCGACGGTTGCCCCGATGTTTTTAGGTAGATTAATGGTATATTCACCGTTGTCGTTTGTAGTAGCTTTCGCAAGGCCATCGCCAAAATCCAAAGTCGCGTTTTTCACGGGCTGCATATCGTAGCGCACGAGGCGACCGCTAAAACTTTGGGTCTGCATCTGCGCGAGGACTTTCACCATTTTACCGTTTTTTGTCGCCGTTATTTCTGGATTGATGAGGCTGAAAAAACGGGCATCTTCAAATTGAATATGGATGTTTTTATCCTTCAAATTTATCGGCAACGCTGTTAAAAACGCCTTGCCTTCGGTATTCAAAATCACCGTTTTTTCTTCGGCTTCGCCAAATTTTACGCTGATTTTACCCCCCTCAGTATAAAGGCTGTTTTGCGCATCTTTGACGACTTTAATCTCGACATCGAACGATTTTGACGTTTCTACTCGCGTAGGCGTTGGTAAAAAAGCGTCCATATTTTTGATAAAATGAAACAAAAACGTCAACAAAATGGTTAATCCCAAACCAAAACCTACAATTTTCAAGTGTTTGACGCCAATTGTCGGCAAATTAACTTTGGGCAATTCTATCGAAGGAAAGGTTATTTTTGAACGCTCAATTTTGGGCAATTCTATAAACGCTGTATCTGGTTTTAGCTCCGCTACTTTATCCACAACGTGCAAGAGCGCATTAACAAGTTGGGCGCGTCGCTGTGACCGCACCGAAAAATCTTCAGTTCCCGTAATCTCCAAATTCAGATAATCCTCATAACTTGCCGACAGCAGAATGACTTGATTGTAGAGATGCGTGTTGCGCGTTTCTTTTTTCAATAAGTCAATCGCTTCTTTGAAACGGTTATCTTCAATGAGGTCAATAACAACTTCTTTTTTCATATATTCCTTTGTATATCAATGGTAAGCCCCAACGTCGCCCTTTAAAGGGGTTTTATCGGAGGCAGCTTGTTTTTTGAAAGAAAATCTATGATTTTCTTTCAAAAAACAAGCTGCCTCCGATAGATTTTCTCCACGCACGCCTTTTTCGCGCAGCGAAAAACAGTGCGTATGAAAATACGCTTTTATTTATT
>JAYSRS010000202.1:0-16240 GCA_043720935.1 Saprospiraceae bacterium | reverse complement strand
TTCGGGGAACTTTTAAAGTTCCCCGAACGTTGAACCGTATTGATAATCAATGAGTTACAAATTATTAATTATTGAAAAAAGCTTTTGTACCACAAAGCCGATAATTCCGTTATAAAATTCAACCCGACGGTATTAATATGAAGGACTATTTAGTGGTAAAAATAAATTGTACATCAAATTGAAATCACACCCAAGAGAAAATTAAAATCTAAAATTACAAATGAGAAAGCAAAACATAAACAACCACTTGACTGCAAAAGAACGAACGTCCATTTCGTTTCCCGCCCGTTATGTGCAACAAAAAGGCTTAATCGTAGGAAAAACGCTTGATTTTGGCTGTGGATTTGGAAAAGACGTTGACATACTGAGGGGGTCTAATTTCGACATTGTTGGTTATGATTTACATTATTTTCCGATTTGTCCAACGGAAAAATTTGATACTATTTTCTGTTTTTACGTTTTAAATGTCTTGATGCCCGAAGAACAAACAAGGGTTTTAATGGACATTTCAAGGCTCTTAAAACCAAATGGAAAGGCTTACTTTGCCGTGCGGCGTGATGTGCATTACGAAGGTTTTAGAATGCATAAAATTCATCAAAAAGAGACGTATCAATGTGATGTTAAATTGAATTTTAAATCAATTTTAGTTAATGATTATTGTGAGATTTATGAATACCAACATTACAATCAAATAGCACATTTGCCGTCTGATTGTCCATTTTGTAGTGTTGAAAAAGAAAGGGAATTAATTGTAGAAACAGCAACAACTTACGCGATTTACGATAAATTCCCTGTGAACAAAGGACACGCTTTAATTATCCCCAAACGTCATGTTTCTAATTACTTTGAATGTCTTTTAAAGAACAATCCGCGTGTTGGTTTGCAGTCAATAAAGTGAAAGAAATTATTGAAAAAGAATATGCGCCAAATGGTTTTAATGTTGGCATTAACGTTAATGAAACAGCAGGTCAAACCGTTCCGCACGTACATATCCACTTGATTCCCAGATACTTAGGTGATATGGTGAACCCGATTGGCGGTGTCAGAAATGTGATTTCAAGTAAGGGAGATTATTTTGATTTTCCTTATTAACTGATAACTTCGGGAATCTCAAATTTCTTCCAAATCTTAATAAAACGGCTCGTCATTGCGAGGAGGCACGACGAAACAATCTTCAAGGTTTTAGCACGCTTTTAAACTAAAATGGTTGCTTTTTTATTAAGATTCTGCTGAAATTCATACAGATTGCTTCGTCGTGCCTCCTCGCAATGACAACGTTGTTTGGCATAGATTAGGAGTAAATTGAGATTTCAGAAGTCACCAGTATTAAAACTAAGTAATCAACGTTGGGGCGCACAATATCAGTTGTATTTAAAAATCTGCTTTCAAAATATCCCCCCTCAGTATAAATTGCCCCGAGAAACTTTTTCATCTAAAATTTTGTTTGCGCCGACAATAAAAAATAAAATAATGGAAGTCCTTAAATATCCACGTACCTATCATTTCCCATTTTCGCCAGGAACGACCTCTGATGATAGGATAAAACACGATTGGCAAGCTATTTTAGCGCGTGAATTAGTGATTACAGAGAAATTAGATGGTGAAAATACGTGCATCAAATCCGATGGCGTATATGCACGTTCTCATGCCGCGCCTACGCTCAATCCGTGGGCGAAAAATATGTGGACAACTTGGGAACAAATAAAGAATAGTCTTGGTGATTTAGATGTTTTTGGTGAAAACCTCTATGGTTTGCACAGCATTGAATATAGCAATTTAGAGAGTTATTTTTACATATTCGCCATTCGAGACGGCGACAAATGGCTATCATGGGACGAAGTTGTTTTTTACGCACAAGTATTGGATTTACCAACCGTTCCCGTTTTAGCACGCGGTATTTTTACTGAAAATGGTAGAATAACGTCTCCCAAACACGCCGCAATCGGTGAAAAAGTAGCGCGTGAATTGCTTTGGAACGCCGATTTTGACACCCGCGAAACAATTGCATCACTTGTCCGCTTGCACGGTTTACCAATTTGGAGTATTGAAAAACACAACACACAACGTGCCGTTATTGCGTCAAGTTTAAGATTACCCAATGAATGGCTTTATCTTTTATCAAAAGCCGACGCTAAAGGGCGCGATTGTGTGGATAAAGAAGATTTATTATTGAGAATAGAATTGTTTAAAGAGTTGTGCCTTGAAAATGACTGTTTTTACGCGACTAAATCCTTTCATAATGCCCACAGTCGTTTTAAATTTTTTCAAACCGAAAACGACAACTACCCCTCAGTAATTTATGATGATACGGCTTTTGAAATGATTATTTTATCGGGCATTGCAGGCAGCGGCAAAAACAGTTTTTATGAGAAGAATTGTCAAAATTATCCAACCGTTAGCCTTGATGCCATTAGAGAAACGCATAAAATTAAACCAACAGATAGGGACGCGCAAGGTAAAGTCATTCAAATTGCTTATGAACAAGCCAAAGAATTTTGTCGTAAAAAACAAAGTTTTGTTTGGAATAGCACAAATTTAACGACCGATTTACGTTCAAAACTCATTCGGACTTTAGGCGTTTACAATCCTCGTTTTAAAATTTATTACATTGAAACACCCATCGAAAAAGTATTTTCAAGGCGACAAAATGACATTCCATCAGATGTTTTAAAACGCATGATTCGGCAGTTGGATATGCCTTTGTCGGCGGAAGTACATGAGGTGAATTATGTGCGGAATGGGTTTGGTTAAGCAGCTAAAGAAATGCTCACTCACTCGGACGTCAGATACAACCGATTGTCGGTCACCGCGCCCTTGCTCGATTTGATGCAACACCGACAATAATAAAATGGGTTTGTGCGGTGCTTTGCCGTATTGCGTGCCGCCTTGGCGTAGCTTTTGGAACTTGAAAAGGTAATGTTCTAGGGTGGTGTTTTGTAACATTTTTTTGAATAGTGGTGTGGGTGAATGGGTTGCGTGGGTATGTTGGGCAAAATTAGGGATTTTACTTTGATGGGTGTTTTATTGGCTTTGTTTTTTTAATGTAAAAGCCGTTTCGGGGTGCGAAACGGCTTTTATACTGAGGGGGTATCCTAATAACGAATCTAAATATTAAGCTAAATCTGAAAGGCTATCTTAGTCAAGAGTAAATCTTCCTCATCACATATAATTTCAAATGCGTCAAGGTTATTATCTAATATACCCGCTTCGAATACACCATAATCGCTGACTAAATGCTTTCTCATGTCATTATACGTATCGTACATTGTTTTTAAGCTATCTTGGATAGAGTTTTCTGTGTTTAAGAAATGCGTTAAAAAGGCATTTTCACAGGTATAGTAAATAGGTTCTGTTTGTGGGTTTCCAGTAGTGATTGTTTGATTATATCCAATAAAAACTTTGCACCCATTTTCTCTTAATTTACGACCAAGCTCCTTGGCCGTTAAACAACTACAAGCATAAAACAGCGTTTCTGAAAATAAATAGGCATTTTGATGATGAATGTAATCTACATCATTGATTTGAATCGCACCCACACTCCCGTGCGCGTAAGCCACGAATATAAATGGTGTGCCATTGAATTGGCGAATATAATGGTCAATACTATTATTGGTACATAATTCTGTATTTATTGAACGGCGATTCATTTCTAAGGTATCCGACAAATTAGACACTAAGTCGTCGTGACTTGCTTGAAAATAATCACCTCGATGTGTGTCAACATGGTCGTAAGCAATTAGTAGATTTAGCATAAAGGGAGTTATTATTTGGGTATTTTGTCAATATCATTTTGAAGCATAGATATCGCAGTGCTGATTATGTTGGAAGACATTTTCCTGCCAAAATCTGTATCTCTGCGTATTTCCGATAGTACATCATTTAAGTTATACACCGTGCCATCGGCGGCTTTTAGATAAGGCTTTTCTCTTGTAAAACGTTCATGTCTTAAAATCCATTCTTCTAAGATGCAATCAACTCTATTATTCAAATAGCCAATTCCATATTCGACTTGCCTTAGAGTTTCTTTGTAGCCATCAGTTTTGTCAACTAAAGCCATAATATGATTATTAATGAAGGATTTAAGTTCTGAATGCGGTATATCATCAATGATGTTTGACGTATTCAAAATAATATACAGCAAAGCAGATTCTTTTTGAAGGTCTTGAAACAAGGTTAACCCATTCGCTTTTTTACTACCAAAATTATAATCCAAAATAATAATCGTTTTTTGAATTAAATTCTGTTTGACATAACTCAGACCATCGTCTGGATTCTCCTTCCAAACGATATTATTTTTACCATAATTTTCAACAAGTTTTAGGTAAAGTGGACGACTATCCATCTCGGGATCGTCATCTATTATAATTATCTGAACAGGTGTTTTATTCATTATCACTTTTTGAATGGAATCGTTATTCTAATCGTTGTTCCTTCGGGATGTAATTCACTATCAATTACTTCCACATTACCTCCCAATGTTTCCACATTTGTTTTTACAACATATAAACCGATACCTGCACCTCCCTGTTCTTGTGTTGTTGTAAAATAAACATCAAAAACTTTTGTTCTATTTTTTTTAGGAATGCCAATACCATTATCTGAAAATAAGATTCTAATTTCATTTTTATCTACCTTAGCAGTACAACGAATTTGTTTTACAAAGTTGCCCTCTAAAGCTTTTATTGAATTGCTAATTAAATTAGTAAAAATATCTTGAAAAAAGATTTGATTACCATGAAGCGAGATATTACGCTCTATATCATTCAAATCAATTTCTATTTTCTTTTGGGCAAATAATGTTTCATGTGCATCGAACGTATTAAATATTAAATCATAAACATTGAAATATTCGGCAGGCAAATTTGTCTTTGCATATTTCAACATAAAGTCAACAACTTTTAACAACCTTTGAATTTCTGTATGAATACGATTAGCAAACTTCTTAAAAACTAAGGCATTTTCAGATGTTAGCGGTTCATCATTAATATAAATAGCATCATCATTAATATAATGAATTGTTGTGCGAACAGCATGAGATATATTCGCTGCAAAAAGAGACAACGACATAAGGCTAAAATACATTTTCTCTTTGCGCTCTTCTTCTTTCTTTGTATCTTGATATTCAGCAGTAATAGCTTCAAAACCTGCTCCTAATTGTTCAACTTTCTCTGTTAAACTGGCCATGGCTTCACCTTGCTTTTTTTCAGTTTTTGCATTTCTAAGTTTTTTGAAACCTTTTTGTATATCTTGATAAACAATTTTAGTTTCTTCAAAAATATCTAAACGTTCTTGCGTTTTTTCAGCACGTTCGACCTTTCTCGTTTTCATAAAAGCATCTAACTGCTCATAAATGAATTCTTTTAAGTCACTATACTGAGGGGTAGCTAAAAAATCCTGACGATTTGTTGCATCAATAATTTGAGGATTGTCATTACGTGTAATTTCTAAAAAACCAACGCAGTCTCTCGTTGCCATCCTATCAAATGTAGCACGCCATCTTCGTTTGTTAATACCAAGCACATCCCGCCTTTTCTCATCAGCCGCTTCATATTCTGCAAAAGGGGTTGTTAAAATACCATCTCTATATATCTTAATGCCATCTATTCTTACAGATGAACCTTTATGGTGTGTATTAAATCTATTTTTGGAATCCGCATCAAAATAATAAAGATGAAGTTTGATAAAGCCAAAACTTGGCTTATCAACTAATTTAATCTTAACTTTTTGCTGAGTTTCATCAAAAAACAGACTTTCTTGTTTATTAGTGTCTGAATTGTAATTTAATTCAAAACTATGAGAAGCAAAGCTTTTTTCATCAGATTTAACAGGTTTTAATTGTTCGTAAGGCGCGTACTCTGGCGCATGAATAAAAATATTAAAGGGGTATAATGCTTCATGAAAAGGGGACACGATACGAGAAAGTTCCTTATAAGCTCTTTCAATATCATCCAACGTCCAAACCTCATGGGGTAACAAGATTTCTAAGATAGTTCCTTTTTCAAAAGTTGGTTCTGTATAGACGTAATCATTTTCAATATCAGTGAATAACTCCAATTCGCCTTGCATATTTTCAGCAACATCTTGATAAATCTGCCAATTAATTGTAACAACTAATTCCTTTTCGTCATCTTTCTGCTTAGTTTTAATACGCACATATTGACCTAATTTATCTACGGCAAAACGACCAATACCCTTTTCTCCAATGTAACGACGTTGATAAGGTTTAGGAGAATACAATTCTTTTCTCTTGTTATAAGTCCCAATAACCATCCATTTATTCTCAATGTCATCAAGTGTCATACCTATTCCATCATCTCTAATTATGATTTTACTTGCTTCTCCTCTTGTGCCGATATTTAAAAATTGAATCGTGACATTTTCAGCATTGGCATCATAAGAATTCTTCACTAACTCAAACAAAGCAGTTATTCGGTCAGTGATTAAATCACGACCAAGCAAACGAAACGTATTGACATCAAAACGCCATTTCAATTTATTACTTTTAGCCATGTTCCTCTATGTGTTTTTTAATACTTTTTCCAATCGCTGCCCCTAAATCAACAGGCACAGCATTACCAATTTGACGTGCTATTGCAGAAGAAGAAAAAGGGATTTCGGGATTAATAAAGTCATATTTTTCTGGAAAAGACTGAAAAATGGCGGCTTCACGTAGGGAAATAGCGCGGTCTTGTTCGGGATGCCCAAAACGACCATTCCCTAAACCAACACAACAAGTTGTCATCGTAGGCGAAACATCTTCCCAAACCATACGCCCATAAACACTGCGAAAACTTTTGCCGCCTTCTTTTTTATGACAGTCTAACCAAAGGCTTTCGTCCCATTCTCGCCAAAAACCGCCTTCTCGCGTGGCTTGTATGCGCTTTTTATTCAAATCTGTCAATTTTCTAGCGTAATGCAGGGCATCATTAGGGTCAGTCACACCATCCTCAATAGGTGTTAAATGTCCAATTGCTTTTCTGACTGTTTTTAAATTATTTTTATTGTGTGTTGGGGAAATTAATTCAATTTCTCCATGTTTTGATGCTAATAAAATAAGTCTTTTACGGCGTTGTGGGACACCATAATCTTGTGCATTGATGATTTTGTAAGTGACGCTATATTTGTCGTCTTCTAAAGATTGAATAAAATCTTTAAGCACTTTACCACCATCAAATTGGGCTAATTGAGGGACATTTTCCATTGAAACGATTTCGGGTTGTACCTCTTTTATAAGTCTAGCAAAAGAATACAATAAAGCCCACTTATCATTTTCACTTGTCTTTTTTCTGTTTGTGTAAAGAGAAAAAGGTTGGCAAGGCGCACAACCGACTAATATTTTACGTTTTTTTCCGAAAAAAAAATTGACTTCATCACTCGTCACTTCTTTTATATCTTTTGTAATAAAAACGGAATTATTATTTTTCTCAAAAGCATATTTACATGACTTATCAAAGTCATACCCCGCCACAACAGATATTCCTTCTTTTAAAAGTCCGTGAGTTAAGCCACCCACACCGCAAAACATATCTATTGTTGTAAAATCTTTTATTGATGCCATAAGTATTTTAATTTAGAATCACAAATTTAGAAACTTTTTTCTGAATCTTCAAAATAATTTATTAACATAGATAACAGATGTAATATCGTTGTAATCAACAAATTGGATAATTTTTTTTTGATACGCAGATATATTGAGAATACAAAAGCCGTTTCGCCCCCACGAAACGGCTTTTCAGCACCCCCTCAGTATAAAACTCATAAATATCCATTTTTCTATTTTATTTCTATCTTCGCCCTACGTAACAAACAAAAAATTAACAAACGTACTACATGAAAAATAAAGACACATTGAACGTCTTAGTGGCGATGCTGCCCGAACGACAAGATTGGGTGATTTTGAATAAAGACCTTTGGTATCGCATCCCTCAAATTTCCGCGCCGCCGATTGTGCGGAACGGCGGTGTCGAGTATATTGCTTTTTATCACACCAGCAAGTTTTCCGAAGATTTAAGGTGGAAGATTGTTAAATATGCCAAAATAAAGCGTATTGTTCCTGCGACGCGGCAACAACTGTTTCCCGATGAACCGAAGGGTAGCACTAAGGCGCGTAAAACATATTACAAAATCGAATTTGATGAATTGATTGCTTTGCCACAACCGATAGTCAGTCGGCGTGGACATCGGGGTGTATTTGTGCCGACGACCGAAGAGAAGTTTTTTAGTGGTACAACGGACTTTAACAAACTCTTTAAAGGCAGTTTTTTAGAAGAAGACATAGAACGCATCTTGGATGAATGGGGCATTGAGTACGAGCGTGAGTATCGTGAGTTTGTGGATGATAAAAAAAAGTACGACCTTGATTTTGCGATATTTTGCAAAGAAGGCCGCATTGATATTGAGTGTGATGGTGATGAATACCACATGGGGAATCCCAATGTTCACCGCGACAAAACACGGAATAATGAACTAGAAAGCTATAATTGGAAAGTGTTGAGATACACCACCAAGCACTTTAACGAAGAACGCGAACACATCAAAAAGACAATTTATAGAACAATTCAAGGCTGTGGTGGCGCAACAAGAGCAGCCGAACCCA
Source organism: Saprospiraceae bacterium (assembly GCA_043720935.1). GTDB lineage: Bacteria > Bacteroidota > Bacteroidia > Chitinophagales > Saprospiraceae > JAAFJT01. The sequence continues at coordinate 7,644 of JAYSRS010000202.1, read as the reverse complement.
ATGTACCCTATTATCCCAAAGTAAACCCTTACGGACAAACGAGCCTTTTTTAATCAAGTCTATCAAAATAGTAAGAATAACACCCCTCAGTATAAAGTACTAAAAACGCCGAAAGGACGCCCGTGTAAATGAGCGTCCTTTCAGCGTTTTAGGGCATATTCTCAACTGCAAAACTGCTTAAAACATTAGCTTTACCAAAATGTCCCAAAGCTGACCCATGACCCATATCATGCCAATCAAGATGCCCACTAAAACGGCTAAAAACATAAGGCTGATGATGAAAAAGCTTCGTTTTGCGGTAGGCGGATTTGGGTTTTCTACGTAGTATTGCTTCAATAACGCCACATTTCGGCGGTTCGCTTTGTAGTGCAAATCAAATAAATCACCGACAATCGGAATAAAACCAATCAGCGTATCGAGGGTAATATTGCCCAACATTTTGAAGAGCATCCCGACGCCAATGCCGCGCCGCATCATCGCAAAAACCAAGGCCGATGAAATGCCAAAACTCAACCAGTCGCCAATGCCAGGAATCAGTCCGATGAGAAAATCAACGCCAAAACGCGTTTGCGTAAACGGAATCCGAAATTTGTTGTCCATCAGACTTGAAATCGTGTCTATCAAGGCAAACTCGGGTAGGGGAGTAGGGGCAACGGGTGTTGCAGGTGTTGTTTGAGTTGTTGAATTACTATTGTTCATTATTTCTTAATTTTTAAATTGGCACAAATAAAGTGTAATAAATTTAAGATGGCCCGCAGATTGGACTGATTAGGCTGATTTACACTGATTTTTTTAGATATATACGGGAAAAATCAGTGTAAATCATTCTAATCAGTCCAATCTGTGGCCCATTTGTATTACTTATTTCTTAATTTTTTTGATAACAAAAACCAACATGACCACCAAAAGCATGAGCGCAAACAGCAATCCAACGCGCAATGAAAAAATGTCAGATAGATAACCAATCGTCGGTGGCCCAATGAAAAAACCACTGTAACCAATCGTCGTTGCCATCGCTATTCCGACGCTTGGCGTGACCCCCTCAGTATTTCCTGCCGTAGAATAAACAATCGGCACAATCGTCGCAATGCCTAGGCCGACGATGAAAAAACCTGCCAAAACCGTCCACGGATTGTTGAAAGCCAAGGCAAATCCTAAGCCAAAAATGGCCAACAGACTGCTGTAAATCAATTGTTTACGCATGCCAAATTTTTCTGTAAAATAATCACCCGTCAATCTGCCGAACGTCATCGCCAAAGTGAATGCCCCAAATGCCAAGGCCGAAAATGCGGCGTCTTGCCCAACGACTTTGTGCATATAAATCGCTGACCAATCGGCAACCGAACCTTCGCCCGTCATGCCGCAAAAGGCGATGATGCCCAACGGTAAAATGGCTTTTGAAGGCCATCGAAAACTAGAAGGTTCGGCGGCTGAATCCGCCTGTACGGGTTTTATACTGAGGGGGTCATCTTTTATCAAATTGAAAGCCGCCCAAATAATTAAACCCAACGATAAAGTAGAAATCGTTAAAAAATGAGTGAAAAGCGACACGCCAAATTTGGCAAACAAAGCACCTGCCCCCGCACCTAACAATGTTCCAACGCTCCAGATGCCGTGAAAAGACGATAAAATCGGCTTGTTGTACAGCCTTTCAACGTAAACAGCTTGCCCGTTCATCGCCACATCTTCCGAGCCACCAAAGACGCCGAATAGAAAAAATAAGCCGTAAATGAGCCACGTATTAGACAAAAGCGAAATAAATGGAATCGCCGCCACAAAGGCCAAAGCCGTGATAATCGTTACCCAACGACTGCCAAAACGGACGGTCAGTAAACCTGCAAAAGGCATTGCCGACATTGCCCCCGCCGCCGAAGCCAAGAGAATTGTGCCTAATGTGGTGTTAGAAACGCCGTATAAAGTCTGCACTTCGGGCAATCGAGCGACCCAATTTGCGTATTGAAAGCCATTGGTGAAGAAAAAAAGAGAAACGGCTAAACGGTTGATTGTCATAAATTGTCTTTACGAAAATGATGAATTTTAAAAAGGTCAAGTAGTTGTAACGCGACATTAACGTCGCGCCACTTTCACCTTTCGGGCAAAGGTATAAATTTGTAGAAAGGCTTTGCATTTTCTCGTTTTGAGTACGCCGAAAAAAGTTTTTTAATTTTCAATAAAAATTGAAACTTCGTGGCGCGACGTTTGTTTTGGATTTAAGACTTTATGGGCCACTAATTGGGCTGATACGACTGATTTACACAGATGTCCTCTCTTAATGTGAGTTCTGAATAAGTCGTTAAGTCGTTAAGTTTTACCACTAATATCTATCAAAACAGGTCGTCATTGCGAGGCACGAAGCAATCTTTTAGGTTTTGCAGACTGCTGAATAAAACAGATTGCTTCGTGCCTCGCAATGACCACGTTTTTTAGTAATACTTTTGCGTATAAATCATTGACAATCAACTAGTTAAACTCGGAGGTGATATTTTTTAACATTATTTTATCATGAAAATCAACTTTTAATCAGTCGCACTCCTCCAATCAGTGGTCCATAAAGTCTAAAATATAAAAAACAACCATAAGATGATTTTTCAATTCAATAAACCCGCCCTACAGCAGCTTGACACGTTGATTCTCGCGCAGCAAAACACGCCGTTTAGCTACTTAATTGTCGGTAAAACATCACTGCAAGGAGCAATTGAAGTGACAGGATATGATTACGACGACAACCGCGTTTTGCTCGGCGAAGGAGACGTGACTTTTGCCGCCGCCAAACAAGCGATTCGTCAGTGGGCGATGTTTGAAGGCAATTGGGCGTGCATACATAGCGATAAAACGCCGATTGAAACAGGGCGTGTTGTGGCTATGACGGCGCGGGTTTTAGGTGTTTGGTGGCTCAATGTGGCCAAAATTGTTTACACTGTTGACGAACCAAACGCGTTTGGTTTCGCCTATGGGACGCTCACGCACCACGTCGAAAGTGGCGAAGAATTGTTCCAAGTCGAGATGGATGCCGAGGGAAAAGTCTGGTATCGAATCAAGGCTTTTTCACGGCCTCGTTTTTGGATGGTGCGGCTGACATACCCGTTTTCACGGGTTTTTCAACGCCATTTTATCAAAGATTCTCTTAAAAATATGAAACTTGTTACCGATGAGTTACGCAACACCCCACACAACGCCGCCGCGTTTACACCCGCTTATTGAGCCGCTACACCCCCTCAGTATGTGGCTCAAAATATCGGTCGTTTTGCTTGTTTCGGTCTTAATAAAAGCTGAACCGACGCAACCGACTTGGGCTATTGCAATGCCGCTTTTTGCTGCCTTTGTGCTTATACCCATTGGTATTCAAATACTTATAAATAAGGAAACGTCTTTTAATATTTCAAAAACAGTTTTAAACAGCCATTTAGCCGTCGTTATTTTACTCGCCATAAGTTTTGTTTTAGATAAAAGTGTGCTTGCGGGTTGCTTGGCTTTGCCTTATTTTTTATGGTGTTTGGCCGTTTTACTGAGGGGTATCGAATTTAATTTTTCATTGACTTATTTGATGGTTTTTGCCGCTTTCGGTTTTCTAACAAATGCCGCCGCATGGCTCGTTTTCGACCGATTTGATTACCAACCTTTGGGCTTTTCAGCGTGGATTGTCTTGTTAACGGGCGCACATTTCCACTACGCAGGTTTCGCCTTGACGCTTTCGCTGGCCTTTTTATTGATAGAAAATCTGCAAAACAAATGGGCAAAAACGGCGAGTTTAGGCGTTCTATCGGGCGTCGTTCTGACCGCAACGGGCATCACGACGACGCAATTGGGCATCACGCATTTTGTAGAAACAACAGCAGGTGTTTGGATGTCAATCGCTGCTTTTTTATCAGGAATCGCGTTTTTACTGAGGGGCCTTCGAGAGAAAAGCAAAGCCCGTTTTTTGTTCATTATTGGGGCGAATTGCTTGATGTTAGGGATGATTTTAGCTTTTTTTTACGCTTTACGCAACGTCATTCCTTTATCTTTTTTGAGCATTCCGACCATGCAAGCCGTTCATGGTTCGCTCAATGCGTTGGGTTTTGGGACGTTGACTTTATTCGGTTTTGCGTTTACGAAACTATAAAAAAAGACACTTTTCTTTCCATGTAGTAATGGCCCATTTGGTACGTAGAAAGAAAAGTATCAAAAAAAGCGACTTTGAGTTGCCCCAAAGTCGCTTTTTTTTGTGAAAACTGATACCGACCAGCCTTCGTATTTTCGAAAAATTACTTCTTCTTTTTAGGTGCTTGAGCTGCTTTTGCTTCTGCCGCCGCCGCCGCACGCAACGCACGCGGGATTTCGATAGACACAACAGGAATGCTCGGTGACATTGTGATTTCAACACCATTCGTTGGAATAATGTCACGTACACGTGCTGACTGACCCAAATCTAATTTCGAGATTTCCAAAGAAACGTGGTCAACCAAATTTTCTGGCAACACTTTCACCTTGATTTTACGCATAGATTGGAGCAATTTACCACCCGCTTTCACGCCAGGTGATTGTCCGATAAGACGCAACGGTAAGCTCACTTTGATAAGCGTGCCAGGCGTCAATACCAAAAAGTCAATGTGCAAAATTTTCTCACTGACGGGGTGAAATTGCACGTCTTTGACGATAGCAGAATAGTTTTGTCCATCAGCCGTAATGTCGGCCAATTTAAAATCTGCTGTATAGATAAGGTGGCGTACTTCGTTCCACGTTGTCGTGAACTGTACATTTGTATTACCACCATACAAATTGCACGGAATCGCATCGCCTTTGCGGTCAACTTTCGTTAATGCTTTGCCTAGACCTGCGCGTGTTCCGCCGTTAATTTTTACACTTTCCATCGAATTGATAGCTTGAAAAATTGATAAATTTTGTTCAACTAAGGTCTTTCCCTGAAAAAGACGGCGCAAAAGTAGCTTTTTGAATCGAGGAAAAGAAGGGAAGGGAATTAAAAATTAAGAATTAAGAATTAAAAATTTTAAAGTCATTGATTATCAACATTATTGTAGGCATTATGAAAGATAAAAATTTAAACTTTCAGATTTTTTAAAAGTCGTAACGTTTTAAAAACGTAAAAATACAGTGCGTTGAAACATTCAAGTATTTCATTGAAATAAAAAGTAAAACCATCCCAATAATGCTACTTTTACACGCCTTAAATTGGTTTATTCGTTATGAAATATCTATTTTTACTTTTTTTATACCCCCTCAGTATAATGCCCATTTTTGGGCAAAATTCGACCGAAAAACGGTTAAAAGCCTACGTTTTTCTGTCCGATGAATGCCCGATGTGCCAAGGTTACGCACCCGTTTTGAACCAATTAGCGGCTGATTTTCAAGGAAAAGGCGTTGAGATAATTGGTGTTTTTCCAAATTATTACGCGACTGATTCTTCGATTTTGACTTTTAAAACGGAGTATCATATTGACTTTCAAACAATTAGAGATTCTAATTTTATATGGACTAATCGTTTTAAAGCAAGCATTACGCCGCAGGTTTTTCTTGAAAATAGGGAAGGGGTCATTTTATACAATGGCCAAATTGATGATGCGTATTTTAGAGCTGGAAAACGACGCGGAACGACTTCCGAACGTTATCTAAAATCGGCAATTGAAGCCGTTTTAGACAATAAAAAACCTGACATCGGTGAGACAAAAGCCATCGGTTGTGTTATCGTAAAAGATTAAATGAATGAGGGGTTATGAATGATAAATGATGAATTTTGCACATTGAAAACGTAAAATACTGAGGGGTTAGTGATTTTTGCGTTGAGATTTTTACGGCGGCATAGCTGCCAAATCTCGGTAATATTCAGACTACTCACCGCTTTTTTTACGCGGTGTAACCGCTAAACAGGCGGTTTTGCGGTTACACCGCATCGAAAATTGTACTTTGTACTTAATATTACCGAGGTTTTGCAGCTACGCCGCAACTTGAAATCCCAAATCGGGAATTGATGATTTGAAATTAAAAAATAATTTAATAAATATTGATAATGAAAAAAACGTTTTTACTCGTTTTAAGCGTCTGCTATTTTGGCTCAAATAGTTATGGCCAAACGCCAACTTGGGCTGAAAATATCGCCCCAATTTTGTATAAAAACTGTGCAACTTGCCACAATTCCAACGGCGTTGCGCCTTTCGCCTTGCTCACGTATGACGAGGCGTACCGCAACCGTTCGGGCATAAAAGCGGCGGTTGTTTCCAAAAATATGCCGCCGTGGCCGCCCGACCCGAACTATCGGCATTTGGCCAATGAACGCATTTTGAGCAACGCCGACATCAATGCAATTACGGCGTGGGCCAACGGCAATGCCCCGCAAGGCAACCCCGCAAATGCCCCGACACCACCGACTTTCGCGGCTGGTACTTCGATAAGCGCGCCGAACTTAGTATTGACAATTCCTACGTATAACATCAACACTACCAATGATTTATACCGTTGTTTTGTCTTGCCAAGTAGCCTTTTAGCCGACCGTTTTATTACCGAAGTGGAGGTTATCCCCGGCAATCGGAAAGTGGTACATCACGTTTTGGCGTACCAAGATACATCGAGCATTCCCGCGCAACTTGACGCTGCTGACCCCGGGCCGGGTTATACAAATTACGGTGGAACAGGCTCAAATAACTCGCAATTAGTAACAGGTTGGGTGCCGGGACAAGGCCCCGTGAAATTTCCGAAAGGCATGGGCATTCGCTTGACGGCGGGGGCGAATTTGATATTGCAAGTGCATTACCCTGGCGGCGTTGTCAATCAAAAAGACAGTACGAAGATTATTATAAAATTTGCGCCTGTCGGTTCGGCAAACCGAGAATTGTTTAACCGACCGATTTTGGCACACGTTGCCCCGTATTTAATCAACGGCCCATTGGCGATTCCTGCAAATCAGACTAAAAGTTTTACGGAAAGACTATTGATTCCACGCGACGGCTCGTTTTTGAGCATCGCCCCGCACATGCACTTGATTGGTCGCCGAACGAAAGTTTATGGACTGATGCCAAACGGCGATACATTGCGTTTGATTAATATTCCTGATTGGGATTTCAACTGGCAAGGGGCGTATGGTTTCCGCAATGTTTTAAAATTTCCTGTCGGGATGACGCTTGTGGCAGAATCTTTTTACGACAATACGCCTAATAATCCGTACAATCCAAGCAGTCCGCCGAAACTCGTGACGCTTGGCGAAAGCACAACGGACGAAATGATGTTGACTTATTTTACCTTCATGGCCTATCAATCGGGCGACGAAAACATCGTGTTAGATTCATCGGCTATCATCAGCAATACGTTTGATATTCAACAAAAAGAACGTTTGAAATTGGCCTGTTATCCAAATCCGACGCGTTCAACTATGACGTTGAATTTCACGCTGCCGCAACGCGAGATTTGTAATATTGATATTTTTGCGCTAAATGGTGTGGCCGTCAAAGGCATTTTACGCGGTGAATGGTTCGATAAAGGCGAACATCAACTACCGATTTCGACGGCGGATTTGCCTTCGGGAACGTACATCGTGCGGCTGTCGTCGGAAAAAACGTATGGGATTGAGCAGTTTGTAAGAGTGGAGTAGAAAAATAGACCCCTCAGTAAATATCAGTAAAAACGCTGAAACGCCTTGCAAAACTCACGTTTTGC
>JAYSRS010000201.1:0-5376 GCA_043720935.1 Saprospiraceae bacterium | reverse complement strand
AAAAAAAGGGTATAAATCATTTAGAAATGTATTCAAAAAAAAGGGGGAACATTCAAAAAGGCGGCTTAACAAGCCAGTTTGAAACCCGCGTCAAGTTTGCGTTGCGATAAATAACTGATGATTCCGAATTATTTTAAAAAAAGCTTTGTGAACTCCGTGTGAAAAAACAAAGAAAAGCTCTGTAAACTCCACGAACTCAGCGTGAAAAAACAAAAAAAACGCCGTATGGAATACAAAAAAGCCGAGCGCAACATCAGTCGCGCTCGGCTTATCTTTTCAAAATTCAAGTCTAAGTGTATGAAAATGAATGAAATACACAGTATTTCAAATCGCTAATTAACCTTTTGCGGGTGCAGCTTTCGCTGATTTAGCTTTCATTTTTTTCTTAATAGGAGCCGCCGCAGGTGCAACCGTTGCTGTAGGTGCTTCTGCCGCCGCCGCGATGTCAACCTCTACGTCGAAGTCGTTGCTGATAGCTTTGTCACCCAAATTTTCAAAAAAATTGCCTGAACCGTACTTGATACCGAACTTTGTGCGGTCAACTTTGAAAGCAGCTTTTGCCGTCAAATTTTTACCATCCATCGAAATCGTTGCAGGGAAAGCCACTTCGTTAGTCATACCTTTGATAGTCAAATCGGCTTTAACATCAAATTGACCCGCACCTTTTGCAGTTGCTGATTTGATAACCAAAGTTGATTTTGGAAATTTGTCCGTACCGAAAAAATCGTCAGCTTTCAAGTGGCCTACCAATTTTGAACCGCCTTTGTCAGCAGGAATATCTTGAACATCAAGCGAATTCATGTCCACGTTGAATGAGCCGCCGACAACATTTGCACCGTCAGTTGTGATAGCACCGTCCGTGAATTTGATGTAACCCCAATGCGAACCAGTTACTTTTTTACCAGTCCATTTGAATGTACTTTTTGTCGCATCCATTTTGTACGTAACGGGCTTGATAACAGTAGCCGAAGTGAGTGCGAAAACAGCGAATGCTGCGAAAACGAAAAACTTTTTCATTTTTTTAAAAAAATTTAAGTGAGAAAAAAGAAAGTGATATTTTATAATCATAAATGACGAATTTTGACACCCCTCAGTATTTTTCAGTTTTTGAGTCGAGCAAAATATTCATCGTTCATCATTTATCGTTCATCATTAGTAAACCAACAATTGCTGTTGCAAATGTAATTGTACAGACGAGAAACAGAACGCTTTGTCTCGCCAAAGGTTGTTCTAGTCGCACTTTCTTCACCTAGGTTAATTAAAATCGGAATGTGTTTAAATCATTTTGAAAACACTAAAGCAATGATAATCAACATTTTATAAGTCGTCAAATTTAGTCCAATCATCATTCCTTAAAAAAATCTTAAAAAAACATTTTAGACATACAACCATTTACGCCCTACGCCTACAAAGACTTTTCTGAGACTTTTCTTTTAGGCCGCAATAGGTGTTAAAAGAAGAAATCGCGCTTTTATTTATTTTGTGTTCCTAAGATTCGTTTTTCTTTCCGATTTTGCTCAAAAAATAAACAGGAATACCCAACAAAACGATGCTCAAACCGACCCAACTTGGTTTTACGGACACGCCAAACAGAGAAATGGGCGATTCAAAAATTAACAAATTCAAGCAAATAGCCGATGCAATAACGATGTAAAGCGCAGGAATAATGGGATAACCAAAGGCTTTGTAAGGCCGTGCGGCATCGGGCGCAGTGCGTCGAAGAATGAATACGCCGCCGATGGTTAAGATGTAAAACAATAAAGTTGCGAAAGTCACATACTTCAATAAATCTGTATAAGTACCAGAAATGCACAAAACGCTTGCCCAAACGGCTTGAATCATCAAGGCAAAACGTGGCGTCCGCGTTTTTTGATGCAATTTACCCGCACCACTAAAAAACAAACCGTCTTGCGCCATCGCATAATACACCCGCGCGCCCGCTAGAACGATGCCATTGACGCAACCAAACGTGGAAATCATAATGAAAATGGCCATAATATCCACGCCTATATCGTCGAAAAGCACCTCGGCAACGGCAGTGCCGACGCGTTCTTCGCTCGCAAAGGCAATGCCTCGCGCCGCCGCGTCAAGACCATTCGGGTCGCCGACGGTTGGTAGAAGGGCAATGTATGATACATTTGCCAATGCGTAAAGTATGGCTACACCAAGCGTTCCGAGAAAAAGACTGCGTGGAATATTGCGTTGAGGTTCAATAATTTCACCCGCCGTGTAAGTAATGGTGTTCCAAGCCGACGAACTAAAAATGGGGCCAATCATCGCCAAACCAACTGCCGACATTAGTGCAAAGCCACTTAAAGGCATTTTCGACACAACACCGTTTTCAACAATAGTTTTGAAGGGTTGCCAAAAATCAGCCATATTCAAACGCCAATAAAAACCATTGACACCGACATAAATACCGATAAAAATGAGCATTGCTAAGGCCATAATTTTAGTGCCTGTAAATAGATTTTGCACCATTTTACCGAGTTCGATGCCTTGAATATTGATAAAAGTAAGAAAATTTAAGACTAAAAATGCTGTTAATTGAATCGTTGTAATTGTATATCCACCAATCTTAAACAACTCAAATGGCTCAAAAAGCGAAGGCATCAGCACCGCCGCAAACTTGGCAAAGGCCATAGAAACCGCCGCAATCAAGCCCGTTTCAATGACTAAAAAGGTTGTCCAACCAAATAAAAAACCGACCAATGGGCCATAAGCAGCGCGTAAATACACGTACTGACCGCCCGCTTTGGGCATCATACCCGCCAATTCGCCGTAGCTCAAAGCCGCAATAATGGTCAAAATACCCGCAAAAAGCCATGCTAACAAAATAAATGCGGGAGAGCCGACTTGTTTGGCCACGCTTGCCGTAACGATAAAAATGCCACTGCCAATCATCGAACCCATGACGAGCATCGTGGAGTCCATGAGATTAAGTCGGCGTTTGAGTCTTATTTTTGACATAAAAAAGTTGGTTAAGCGGATTTCAAATTTTAGATTTCATGTTTCAAAGTACCACTAACTGATGTTACGCAAGCGGCTAAAATGGCACACTGATTTGACGGATACGACGGATATAAACGGATTTCTTTTTAAACGGAAACGCTTATAGAAAAAAATCCGTGCAAATCAATCGTATCAGTCAAATCAGTATGCCATTACGTAACATCAGCACTAAATTAAAGCATCAGTTGGCAGAATAAAATCGTCAACTCTATTTAAAATCAATCCGTTATTGATAAAAATGAATTCGTTTACAAGAGAAGTAGAGATAATTTTGAGGCAAAACTAATTTTTAAAACCTTATTTTTGCGCCCTTATTCAGAAAACGCTCAAATTTTGTTCACAAACAAAGTCTATCCATTGATTTTACAGATTAACACAGATTCATTTATGCCACATGATTTATTTGCTTTCTTACATTTAAAACACGTTTAAAATCCGTGCTAATCCGTGCTAATCCGTGAAATCCGTGAATAACTTACGCTAAAAAGATAAAACAATGAAAATCGTCTTTATGGGAACGCCCGATTTTGCCGTTCCATCGCTCGATATTTTAGTAAAAAATGGCTACGACATTGCGGCGGTCATTACAGCAACCGATAAAATGGGCGGTCGCGGTGGCAAGCAAGTGTTACAATCGGCAGTAAAAAAGTACGCAGTTGACAACAATTTGCCCGTTTTGCAGCCAGAGAAGCTAAAAAATCCAGAATTTATCGAATTACTGAGGGGTATCAACGCCGACCTTTTTATCGTCGTCGCGTTCAGAATGTTGCCCGAAATTGTTTGGACGATGCCGCCGCTTGGTACGTTCAATTTGCACGGCTCTTTGTTGCCCAAATATCGTGGTGCGGCGCCCTTGAACTGGGCCGTTATAAATGGCGAAAAAGAAACAGGTGTCACGACGTTTTTCTTGAAACATGAGATTGATACGGGCGATATTATTTTCAGAGAACCGCTCTCCATCGGCGACGATGAAACCGTCGGAGAGGTTCACGACAGGATGATGATTTTAGGGGCTAATACTGTTTTGAAAACCGTGCAAGCCATTGACAATCAAGAAATTACGCCATTACCACAATTAAATGTTGCGGCCACGCACGCGCCTAAAATTTTTCAAGAAACCTGCGAAATTGACTTTTCACAAACCACCGCCGATGTGCATAATGTCGTCCGTGGCCTCTCCCCTTTTCCGACGGCTTGGACGACTTTGAATGGTCTGAAATTGAAGATTTTTAAAACGTCAAAAGAGTTGGGATTTGAAAACATACCCCTCGCCTACAAAACAAGTTTGGGCAGTATTTTGACAGGAAAATTCGTTTCGGATGGCAAATCTTACTTAAAAATAACGACCGCAGACGGCTGCATTCACGCCTTAGATGTGCAATTGGAAGGCCGAAAACGCATGAATATCAGAGATTTTTTGAATGGTTATCGCTTAAATGGCTAATTTTTATAGGCCACTGATTGGTAATCAGTGGCCTATAATCGTCTATAAATCAATCTCCAACAAAACGGGGCAATGGTCAGAATGCACAATATCCGTCAGTTGTCGGCAAGCGACAATTTTATCGCTCAAATTATTTGTAACTGATTGATAATCAATGCGCCAGCCTTTGTTTTGAGCGCGTGAATTGAACCGCGTTGACCACCAAGAATACGCCTGCAAGTCTGGATTTTTAAAGCGAAAAGCATCCGTAAAACCACTTTCGAACCACGCCGTCATCCATCCCCTTTCTTCGGGTAAAAAGCCTGACGTTTTTTGATTTGTCTTTGGGCTATGAATATCCAAATTCGTATGGGCAATATTATAGTCTCCCAAAATGATTAATTTAGGCCGTGTTTGCTTCAATTCGTCAATGTATTTTTGAAAATCTGCCAAAAAAGCCATTTTAACCGCTTGACGCTCATCACCACTTGTTCCCGAGGGAAAATAGCAATTAAGCAACGACCAATCGCCAAAATCAGCGCGAATAATGCGCCCTTCACCGTCATAAAGCGGATGTCCGATACCTAAAACCACGTTGTCGGGCTTGATTTTCGAGAAAATAGCGACGCCTGAATACCCTTTCTTCTCCGCCGAAAACCAAGAATGGTGGTAGCCCAATTCCTCGACCCCCTCAGTATTTACCTGTTCCAACATCGCTTTTGTCTCTTGAACGCAGACAATATCGAACGCCCCTTCTTCCAAAAACGCGACCCAACCTTTGGAAATAGCCGACCGAATGCCATTAACGTTATAGCTTAATATTTTCATTGTGTGAATGATGAGTAATGAATGATAAGGAACGTTGAATAAATAAAAGCGTATTTTCATACGCACTGTTTTTCGCTGCGCGAAAAAGGCGTGCTAGGAAAAAATCTATCGGA
>JAYSRS010000200.1:0-1928 GCA_043720935.1 Saprospiraceae bacterium | reverse complement strand
AACAAGCTGCCTCCTAGAAAAAACCTTTAAAGGGCGTCTTTCGAGCGAAGCGAGAAACAGCCCGTAAAATGCGCTTTTATTTTTTCAACGTTCCTAATTGCGATTTAAAACAAAATTAAAATCAAGCAATGAATAAAAAAGAATTACAAGACCGACTCAAAACCTTCGCTATTGCTATTGTCAAATTTGCGGAGGCTTTACCCGACACACCAGGTTTTAGAACTGTTAAAAATCAAATTGTACGCAGTGGGCCATCTTCGGCAGCGAATTACAGAGCAGCCTGTCGCGCAAAATCAACGGCTGATTACATTCATAAAATGGGGACTGTTGAAGAAGAATTAGACGAAACAGAGTTTTGGCTAGAATTTACAGTCGGTCTTTCAAATGATTATCGGGCAGTCGTTGCGCCATTATGGAAAGAAGGCGATGAATTACTAGCAATTATCGTTTCGTCGATAGTTTCTACTAAAAAAAATAATTTAAAAAAACGGAATCATCGGTTAATTATCGCACTTGCGGCGTAGCTGCAAAATCTCGGTAATAACTCTACGAATGCACGATTTTAAATGCGGTGTAACCGCAAAACAAGCGGTTTAGCGGTTACACCGCGTAAAAAAATGGTGGTTTAATTTAATATTACCAAGATTTTGCAGCTACGCCGCAACGCGATATCTAACCGATTAATCCGTAAAAAAATAACCGATTTCAGATTTCGCACGAACCCCACCGAAATCTGAAATCCCAAATCCGAAATGGTATGTGGCATTACTATCCAGGGCAATATATGCCCTCTTATCAAGTCAATCGCGCCTTGACACAAGCACATTATGGCGGCGGCGAATTTGCCGAAATATTGGAAGTCGCCAGCCAAATCACGCCAGGCGACAACGAAAGTTTTCATCAAGCGTGGTCAAAAATGGGCTATAAAATCTATGAATTAGCCGAGCAATTAGCGGCAAATGGCCACGATGTGTCGGCAAGAAGAAGCTATTTGCGGGCATTTAATTACATAAGAACGTGCGAGTTTTTTCTAAAACCCTCCGATGATAGGAAATTACCTGCTTATTTGAAGGCGAGAACGGCGTTTCAAAAAGCGGCTGAACGGTTTGACAACAAACCACTTTATGTCGAAGTGCCGTTCGAGAATTCGTTTCTGCCTGGCTATTTATTTAGCCCCCCCTCAGTAAAAAACCCGCCTTTGATAATCATGTTTGGCGGTTTGGATAATTTGGCCGAAGAACTCTATTTTGGCATTTCGCAACACCTCAACGAGCGCGGAATTGCTTTGTTGGCAATGGATGGGCCGGGACAAGGGGCGGCTTTGCGCCTCAATCACATTTTGACGCGTTACGATTTCAATGTGGCGGGAACAGCCGTTTTGGATTGGGCGATTCAAAACCTTGACAATCAAGTAGATACGACGCGCATTGGCATCGGTGCGGTATCAATGGGTGGTTATATGGCAGCTCGTTGCGCGGCTTTTGAGCCACGTTTTAAGGCGTGTATGATATTGGGCGCGGTGTGGTCTTACTACGATATTTGGAAAAATCGGCCTGATACGCATCCGTTAGCTGAAATTGTACAACACATCGTCGGCGCAACAAACATGGCTGATGCACGGGAACGGCTCAAAAAATTTGACTTAACGGGTGTTGCAGATAAAATTTCAATGCCCACTTATATCGTACACGGTGAAGACGACCGACAAAATTTTGTCGAAAATGCCTACAAAATGCGCGAAGTTCTGACGTGTGAAAATGTCGTAGAAATCGTCCCGAAAGAAGAAAGCGGCTCGGCACATTGCAGCATTGACGATTTTACAAAGACGTTCAATATGTACGATTGGATTGCAAAAAAAATGCACGTATAACTTTATGGGCCACTGATTGGACTGATTAGGAATGCGAAATAAATAAAAGCGTATTTTC
>JAYSRS010000199.1:0-1928 GCA_043720935.1 Saprospiraceae bacterium | reverse complement strand
AAATGGTGTTTTTGCGGCAAAAGATTTAGGAAATTTTGCAAATTTCCTAAATCTGACACCCCCTCAGTATTTTGCGACATAAAGCCGATAATTCCGATTATTTTTGAACAATAACAAATTTTTTCGACACATCAAACCCCAAAGTCCGCATGGAAATGACGTATAAACCTGAAGCGAAATGGCGCGTATCAACGGTAAACGATGGCGTGGACAAGTCTTTGGCATCCATCTTTTTTTGATACACAATTTGACCTAAAACATTGGTAATCAATACATCGGGCGTCGTATTTTCGGGCAATTGAAAGACAATATTTAGTTGGGTTGCCACGGGATTTGGGTAGAGTTTCACGATGTCAAAATCGCCAATCGGTTGCCCAAAACTACGCCGCAAAAGATTAAAACTTTGTTGGATATTCAACCGACCGCTTGTCACGGTTTTGTTGGCCAAAGTGGGCAATTTATCCACACCATTTAAAAGTGCCTTTTTTACCAAATTCATCGCTTCCACGGGCTTGGTTTTCGAGAGCTGACACAAACCCGTTTCGGGCATACTCCACAACAGCGCGGCTGCTCCCGCAACAAGCGGCGTGGCAAAGGAAGTCCCACTGTCTGTTTCCGCATTATTATCCGTAGTCAGTACCAAAACCCGCGTTGCAGGTGCAGCGAGGTGAACAAATTTGGCACTAAAACCATATTCATTTTTAATATCCTCTTTATCCGTTCCCGTCACGACAATGAGGCTCGGTTTGTCACATTGAGCGGGCATATCGCGGCTGGTCAATACGTCTTCAAACGTGTTGGTTGTGGCCACAAAATTTAAAATACCCAATTTTTCAAGTTCACTATAAACGGCACATAAAAGCGGCATATCGTTGGGTGTTTGCCCCACAAACCCCGCCGACATACTTGTTACGGGAATAAACGCGCCTTTTTTACCGCCCGTCGAGTCGTACAAACGGCGTTGTTGAAGCACATAATCATAGGCGCGCAAGATGCCATTTAAGTTCGACCTTCTAATCCCACTCAATAACATTAATTTTATTTTCCAATTAACGCCCGCCAGTAGCTTATTGTTATTGCTCGACGCACCAATCACACCCGCGCAAGCTGTCCCGTGAATAATCGAATTGTCGTCCAAATTGGTCGTGTGGTTGTCATTGAGCGAAAAAGTGTTCAAGCCTTGATAGTCGTCAATGTAGCCGTTTTTATCGTCGTCGATGCCATTATTGGGAATTTCAGCCTTGTTTTTCCAAATATTATCCACCAATTCAGGCAAATCTGCCTTGAAACCTGCATCAATCACGGCCACGATAATTGTATCGCCGCAAGCCGTCAGACCACCCGTTGTTACGTCCCATACTGAGGGGGCGTTCACTTTTTGTAAATTCCATTGCTGCGGAAAAAGTGGGTCATTCGGATTGCCACGCAACTCGACTTTGTAATTAAATTGAACTGCCGATACTGAGGGGTGTCTTTTCAGTTGTTCCAACAGTTTATGTTCGTCCGTTTTTGTCGGGTCGAATGTCAAACTAAAAATGTGTAGCGTTGGGGCTATTTCGGCTATTTTAAAAGCTGTTTGACTTTCAAAATATTGGACATTCAATGTTTTTTCAAATGTTCCAACTGATTGATTTTCAGCGATTTGAAACAAGATTTCACCTTCAACATGGTCTGTTGAAGGCGTATTTTCAGCTTGTTGTGCCGTTAAATTTAAAGCTGTCAAAATGAAGAACAACCTGATAATTAAGTGCTTTTTAGACATGGAAAAGGTTTTTAAAATTAAAAGATGTATCTATAAATATTACTGTACAAATTGCATTTTACACGGTTTACGGGCTGTTTCTCGCTGCGCTCGAAAGACGCCCTTCAAAGAAATTTTTAGGCGCGCGCGTGTTTTTGAATGAAAAATCTTCGATTTTTCATTCAAA